>CAYTWX010000054.1:0-5388 GCA_964442085.1 uncultured Methylobacillus sp.
GTAATTTATTTGTTCTAATGAAAAAGCCCGATTTTATATCGGGCTTTTTTTATTTGCTTTAGAATATAGGTTATGAAATATTTTTTAATTTTTTTGTTTGCTATAACCCCAAATTTGTCTTTTGCAGAATGGACGCTAATTCATAATTCTTCTGATACCGGTTCAAACTATTATGCAAATTTAAATGATATAAAGCCGAATAAGAAATTCTTAAAATTAAGATTATGGACAATTGAAGACTTTAGTATTGTTCAAGAAGTTGCTGATTATAAATATTTATCAGTTAAAAGCTTTAGTGAGTTTGATTGCAAAAATTCTAGAATAAGGATTATGGGGTATTCACTTTATGACGAAAATATGGGTAAGGGAGAAATAATTTTTTCAAAGGGCACTCCATTTGAATGGCAAAAAATTAATAAAAATACTATGAATGATGCTTATCTAAAAATTGCTTGTACTGAGTCAGGCCTAAGTTAGTTAGAAGGGAATTTTATCATCAGCGACAAAGCCCTTTAATGCCTCTTTAAATTCATTTTGTATTAATTTTAAATTTTTCAATGAATTTGCTTCAAACCTTAAAACTATCACAGGAGTAGTATTAGAACCTCTCATTAAGCCAAAACCATGCTCATACTCAACACGCAAGCCATCTATCTTGATGATTTCATTAGCATTTTCAAATTTTGCTGTATTTTGTAGTGTTTTAATTATTTCGTGTTGCTCTCCTTCATTTAATTTTATATTTAATTCTGGGGTACTGACACCTTTTGGTAAAGCTTCTAAAACTTCTGATGGATTGTTAAAGTGACTTAAAATCTCTATTAGACGAGCACCAGCATATATACCGTCATCAAAACCATACCATCTGTCATTAAAAAATATATGACCACTCATTTCTCCAGCAAGAATTGCCTTAGATTCTTTCATTTTTGATTTAATTAATGAGTGCCCTGTTTTCCATATAATTGGAACTCCTCCGCGATCTTTGATCCAATTGAATAGATATCTTGTTGATTTGACATCAAAAATAATCGAAGCACCAGGATTCTTTTTTAAAACAGCCTCTGCAAATAGAAGTAATTGACGATCTGGATATATGATTTCACCTTTTTTGGTTACAACTCCTAGGCGATCCCCATCACCATCGAAAGCTAAACCTAACTCACTTTCTCCATTTTTTAATAAATTTTGCAGGTCGATGAGATTGTCAAGATTTGAGGGATCTGGATGATGGTTTGGGAAATTTCCATCAATTTTACAGAATAGTGTTTCTACTTTTGCGCCAATACCATTGTATAACTCTTCAGCACAGACCCCTGCTGCTCCATTTCCGCAGTCAATTGCAATACGAATAGGTCTTACTAGGTTTATATCATTAAATATTTTCTCAAGGTATGATGATTTAATATTCGAATTAATTAGTTTTCCTACCCCATTTATATATTCTTCTTTAAGAATTCTTTGGTACAACATTTGTATATCATCAGAAGATAAAGTTTTTTCATTAATGACAATTTTAAAGCCATTATATTCAGGTGGATTATGACTCCCTGTAATCATAATCCCGGAACCTGTTCTCAATTCAAATGTGCTGAAATACAGCATGGGTGTGGTAACTAACCCAATATTGATTACATCAATTCCAGTAGATAACAATCCTTTGGATAGCAGCTTAAACATGTGAGGACTGGATAGACGCCCATCAAAACCCACACATATTTGTGTTTGTTTTTGTTTTAAAGCTTCACTTCCAATTGACCGACCAATTTTAATTACTGTCTGGTCATTAAGAGTATTTCCGACTATCCCACGAATATCGTAGGCTTTGAAAATATTCTTTTCAGGATTATCTTTACTCGTATTCATCAATCCATGCCAATTGTATTGCTTCTAAAATTCGCTCACCACATTTATCAGGATCATCATCGAAACCTTCAAGATCTAAAACCCATTGTCGTAAATCTGTAAACCTTATTGTTTTTGGGTTAATTTCTGGGTTGTTATCATAAAGTATTTCAGCAATCTCAAGAGTATCTGTCCAGTGCATTAATTTTCCTATATGAAAGTTTATCTTCTTTAATTATAACGGAAGTTTAAAGGCACATCTTATTGATTTTAACTTACTGGAATTACATGATTTTATTCATAGCCGTGATAAAATAATTGTTCTTTAATCCTTTGAATAATTTTATTTTATGTTTAATAAATCTAATGCACTTGAAAATGTAGACCCGGAAATTTGGCAGCAAATTGTAAATGAGAACGGTCGCCAAGAAGATCATATTGAGTTAATAGCATCTGAAAATTATACTAGCCCAGCCGTAATGGAAGCTCAAGGCTCTCAGTTAACTAATAAGTATGCTGAAGGCTATATTGGAAAGAGATTCTATGGCGGATGCGAGTTTATTGATGAAGTAGAGCAGTTAGCAATTGATAGACTTAAGATGCTTTATGGGGCTGAGTATGTAAATGTCCAGCCACATTCTGGAAGCCAAGCAAATCAGGCAGTTTATTTTGCAATCCTAAAGCCAGGCGATACGATAATGGGAATGAATTTAGGACACGGAGGACATCTTACACATGGCTCACCAGCTAATTTATCAGGAAAATTATTTAAAGTTGTACCTTATGGCCTTAACAAAAATGAAGAAATTGATTATGATGAAATGGAAAAACTAGCTATTCAAACAAAGCCAAAACTAATCATTGGTGGAGCTTCAGCATATGCCTTGAGATTTGATTGGGAAAGAATGAGTCAAATTGCTAAAAAAGTTGGCGCCTATTTTATGGTGGATATTGCTCACTATTCTGGTCTTGTAGCTGGGGGTGCTTACCCCAACCCAGTCCCTTATGCAGATTTTGTAACATCAACGACTCATAAATCACTTCGTGGACCACGAGGAGGGTTTATTATTGCCAAACCTGAATTTGGAAAAATAATTAATTCTTTTGTTTTTCCAGGATTACAAGGTGGCCCTCTAATGCACGTAATAGCTGCTAAAGCTGTTGCATTTCGTGAAGCACTTAAGCCAGAATTTAAAACTTATCAGACACAAGTTATTAAAAATGCGCAAGCTATGGTCAGTTCACTTCAGTCTAGAGGGTACCGTATCGTTTCTGGAAGAACCGAGTCTCATGTTTTTTTAGTTGATTTACGCCCGCAAAAGTTGACTGGGAAAGCTGCAGATATACTTTTAGGCAAAGCCCATATTACAATTAATAAAAACTCTATCCCTGATGACCCAGAAAGTCCTTTTGTTACATCTGGAATTAGACTTGGAACTCCAGCAATAACTACTAGAGGGTTTAAGGAAAAAGAAGCTTCTATAGTTGGTGGGTTCATTGCTGATGTTTTAGATAGTCCTAATGATGAAAGTGTAATCAAGAATGTCAAAAAAAATGTAAATGACCTAACTAAGAAATTTCCAGTTTATGGTAAATAGAATTAAATGAAATGTCTTTTCTGTAGAGATGATGACACACAGGTTATTGATTCTCGCGTAAACGAAGAGGGGAGAACCATTCGTCGACGACGCGAGTGTAAGTCCTGTGAAAAAAGATTTACTACTTATGAACATGCTGAAATAACCTTGCCTTATGTAATTAAGCAGGATGGTAAAAGAGAAGAATTTAGTCGAGAAAAATTATTACATTCTTTAACTCGTGCACTTCATAAAAGACCTGTTCCTGTTGAATTCATTGATAAAGCAGTGGAAGATATTTTGTCTAAATTATTAGCGAAGGGTGAAAGAGAGATAAACTCTAGAGATTTAGGTGAAAGTGTTATGTACGAATTAAAAAAATTAGATAAAATTGCTTATATTCGTTTTGCATCTGTTTACAGAAGTTTTACAGATGTTGAAGATTTTAGCGATGCTATTAAAGATTTAAATTAAACATTTGAATGATAAAATAAATTTTAAATTTATGAGTCAGGCTTTAGTACTTGCCAAAAAAAGCAATGGGCAAGCTCGTCCAAATCCATCTGTAGGAGCATTAATTGTTAAGGATGGGATAATAGTTGGAAGAGGCTTTCATTCGGTTTATGGTGAAGGTCATGCAGAGATACTTGCTCTGAAAGAAGCCGGCCCCTTAAGTAAAGGGGCTGATTTATATGTAACACTTGAGCCATGCAATCATCAAGGTAAAACCCCCCCTTGCACCGAAAGTATAATTTCCGCAGGTATAATTAATGTATTTATAGCAATGCAAGATCCTAACCCTTTGGTAAACGGATCAGGCACCAAGTATCTTAAAAAAAATGGAATAAATGTCAGCTCAGGAATAATGGAGGAAGACGCTAAAAAGATTAATATAGGTTTTATTAATAGAATGATAAATTCTAAGCCATATGTTAGATCTAAAATTGCTATGTCATTTGATGGAAAAACAAGCCTATCAGATGGCCAAAGCCAATGGATAACTTGTGAGGCCTCCAGAGCGGATGTGCAGAAATGGAGATCAAAATCATGTGCAATCCTAACTGGAAGAGGCACAATCAACAGTGATAACCCAAGGCTATCTGTTAGAAAAATTTCTTCGCTAAAGCAACCATTGAGGATTATTCTTGATAGCCATCTTCACGTCAAAGAGAATTCAAAAATTTTACAGCAGGATAATGTAATAGTTGTTTATGGAGATGATTTAGATTCAAACCTACAAAAGTTAAAAAATACTAGAGTAAAGTTTGTAAAAATTCCATTATTAAACAATAAAATCGACCTTAATAAGTTAATGAGTTATTTGAACGCATTAGAGATTAATGAATTATTAGTTGAGGCGGGACCAGATCTGAATGGTGAATTATTAAGGTTAGGACTTATAGATGAATTTATCACTTACACTGCGCCATACATTATGGGTGGAGATGCTAATGGTTTGTTTAATTCTCCAATCTTAAAGAGCATGAAGGATAAAATAAAACTATCAATCGTTGATTTTAGGCATATTGGAGAGGATATTAGAATTCAAGCTATAGTGAGTAAGCGCCATGTGGATTGACTCACATTGCCATCTTGATAACTCACTCTTGTGTCAAAACTCTGAAGAGGTTATTGATTCATATCTGGCAGAAGGCGTGGATCATGTAATTATTCCCGCTGTAAGTAAATATAATTTTGATAAGGTTATTAAGATAGCCAATATGTATAAGCATTGCTCATATGCGCTAGGGTATCACCCAATGTTTTTAGATGAATTTGAAGATGCTGATCTAAAATTATTAGAGAATTATTTATTGGAGAACAATTCAGTAGCTGTTGGTGAGATTGGTATCGACTTGTTTCACAGAAAGGATAACTACCTTTACCAGGAAGATATTTTTCTTGCACAATTAAAAATAGCAAAAAAATTTGATTTACCAGTAATTATGCATGTGCGAGGAGCTAT
>CAYTWX010000055.1:0-5348 GCA_964442085.1 uncultured Methylobacillus sp.
AAGCTGTGGCATTTATAGATGAAGATACATGTATTGGTTGTACTTTTTGCATACAGGCATGTCCTGTTGATGCAATCTTAGGCGCAGCCAAACAAATGCACACAATAATTGAAAAGGAGTGCACTGGTTGTGAGTTATGCCTAGCTCCTTGCCCAGTTGATTGTATAACTATGCCAGAAATAAAAGAAATTATTTCAGATGATAATGCAAATAAAGAAGCAAATATTGCTCGTGAAAGAAATAATTTTAGAATATTAAGGTTGGAAAGAGAAAAAAAAGAACGTGCCGAAAGAAATGCAAAACGTAAATTACAAAGTAATAAAAAAGAAAAAGCAAAACTAATAGAAGAAAAGAGGGCGGAAATCGCAGCTGCAGTCAGTAGATCTAATAATGGGGAAATTAACTAATGTTCGACCAGCGATCTCCATCCCATCAAAAAAAAGCCAAATTTATCCATGATTATTTTAGTTTGTAATGAAACTAATTATCTCAAAAGTATTAACTTATATATTTATTTTTGAGATTGGCTACAGTGGATTTCTTTTATCCATTCTCATATCAGGTACTTTTTTAGGTCTACCATTTTATAATTGCTATAGCTTACTGGATTGATCAAAAAAATTTATTATGAATACTGAAAAAAGAAGAAAAATATTCTCCCTCCTCAAGAAAAATAATCCCAATCCCTCAACTGAGCTTATATATAAAAGTCCTTTTGAACTTTTAATTGCAGTAATTTTGTCTGCACAAGCTACAGATATCTCCGTCAACAAAGCAACAGGTAAGTTATTTGCAATAGCTAATTCAGCTGAAAAAATAAGCTTATTATCAATCTTTGAAATTGAAAATTTAATCAAAAATATTGGATTATTCCGTACTAAAGCAAAAAATATTCGTAAAACTAGCAACATTCTAAATCAAAAATACTTAGGGGAGATTCCTAAAAATAGAGAAAATCTTGAAGAGCTTCCTGGTGTTGGAAGAAAAACAGCTAATGTCATACTGAATACTATTTTTAAAGAGCCTGTTATCGCTGTTGATACTCATATTTTCAGATTGTCTAACAGGATAAAGCTAGCTCAAGGTAAGACACCTCTGGCTGTTGAGTTAAAGCTGACAAAATTAATTCCAAATGAGTTTCTAGTTGACGCACACAATTTATTAATACTTCATGGAAGGTATATTTGCAAGGCAAAAAAACCAGATTGTGAAAACTGTGTAATTAATGATCAATGTGAATATCAGAATAAAAGTCTTTCAGTTTAAAACAATTCTTCCATTCTGGATGGTAATAAACTAATAACTTTTTTCTTTTCTTCTTGTGTCATATCAAACCACTGAGAAATCTCTTTTGATGTCCTAAAGCAACCACTGCACAAATCTTGTTCATTATATTGACATATACCAACACAAGGCGATAAATTCTCATCATTCAATTTGTCCATTAAATTAATTTTCCATGGCAATGTTTATACTTCTTTTTACTCCCACACGGGCAAGGATCATTGCGAGAAACTTTCTTTGGAGCACTGTCTGATTTAGCTGTTTGTAATTTAGCTTCATTTTTCTTATCCATTTCATTTACTTGTTCTTCATTTTTAACTTGAACAAGCATTAGAACTCTAATTATCTCAAACTTAATTTTTTCTAATAATTGTTCAAATAATGAAAATGCTTCTTTTTTAAATTCTTGTTTTGGGTCTTTCTGTCCATAAGCCCTCAAGCCAATTCCTTGTCTTAATTGGTCTAATGATGACAAATGTGCACGCCAATTCTGATCTATTATTTGCAACATTACTGATCGTTCAAAATGATGCAATACATCAACACCAGCTTTTTTCTCTTTTAAGCAGTAATTTTTATTCGCTTCTTCTTTTATCTTATTTGCAATCTTTTCAATTGGTATATTAGGTTCTTTTTTTAACCATGATTTAATATTTATTTTAATTGCATAATCAGCTTTTAATCTTTTCTCTAATGCTTTTATATCCCACATTTCTTCGATACTCTCAGGTGGCATATATTCATAAACAGTATCGACTACAACGCTCTCTCTTATCTGGCTCACACTTTGCTGTATATCTTCGCTATCTATAATATCGTTTCTTTGCTCATAAATTACTTTTCTTTGATTGTTTGGAACGTCATCAAATTCTAAAAGTTGCTTCCTACTATCAAAATTTCTTGCCTCTACTTTTCTCTGAGCACTTTCTACAGATCTTGTTACCATGGAATGTTCTATTGCCTCTCCTTCTGGAAGCTTTAGCTTATCCATAATTGAGGCCACTCGATCACCACCAAAGAGTCTTAATAATGAATCATCTAGTGCAAGATAAAATGAGCTAGAACCCGGATCTCCTTGACGACCAGCCCTTCCTCTTAATTGATTATCAATTCTTCTTGATTCATGTCTTTCGGTGCCAATAATATGAAGGCCTCCTGCATCAATAACTTCTTGATGTCTTTTTTTCCAACTGTCTTCCATATCTTTAATTTTTTTCTTTTGCTTTACCCTATCAAGCTTATCAATTTCTGGCTCAATATTTCCACCAAGCACAATATCAGTTCCTCGGCCTGCCATATTTGTAGCTATCGTAATTACTCCAGGCTGACCTGCCTGGGTAATTATATGAGCTTCTTTTTCATGTTGCTTTGCATTTAATACCTGATGTGGTAATTTTTCTTTGTTAAGTATCTTAGAAATAAATTCAGAATTTTCAATTGATGTAGTTCCTACTAAAACAGGTTGTGAGTTCGTATGACGATTTCTAATATCTTCTATAACCGCCTCATACCTTTCTGAATTTGTTCGATATATCTTGTCTCCATTATCTAGCCTTATTGTTGGACGGTGTGGCGGAATGATAATTGTTTCCAGTCCGTAAATTTGACTAAATTCTTCTGCTTCAGTGTCTGCAGTCCCAGTCATTCCAGAAAGTTTTTTGTACATTCTAAAATAGTTCTGAAACGTTATGCTAGCAAGCGTTTGGTTCTCTTTCTGTATTTCCACGCCTTCTTTTGCTTCGATAGCTTGATGGAGGCCGTCTGACCAACGCCTTCCAGGCATCATTCTTCCTGTAAATTCATCTATGATTGTGATTAAGTTATCTTTTACAACATAATCTTTATCTTTGGTAAAAATATAGTGTGCTTTGAGTGCGGAGTTTACATGGTGTATTAAATTAATATTGTTAGGATCATACAGGTTTGAATCTTTTTTTAAGATTCCCAATTTAACTAAAATTATTTCTGTATTTTCATGGCCGATGTCAGACAAGATAACTTGACTTGATTTTTCATCGACCCAAAAATCGCCCTTTGAATCTTCTTTTTCTTGCCTTTTAAGATTGGAAACAACTTTATCAATCTTAGAGTACAGATCAATATTATCTTCTGATTGGCCAGATATTACCAAAGGAGTTCTTGCTTCGTCTATTAAGATAGAATCTACCTCATCTACCACTGCATAACTTAGGGCTCTTTGAACTCGTTCTTCTTTGGAATAAACCATGTTATCCCTAAGGTAATCAAAGCCAAATTCATTATTTGTTCCATAAGTTATGTCTGAAGCATAGGCATCCTTCTTATCTTTTGGATCCATTCTAGATAAATTAACACCTACTGATAGGCCTAAAAAATTATATAGCTTGCTCATCCATTCAGCATCTCTTTTAGCTAAGTAATCATTGACGGTTACAACGTGAACTCCATCTTGGGAAAGGGAATTTAAATATACAGCTAAAGTAGCAACAAGGGTCTTGCCTTCGCCAGTTCTCATTTCTGATATTTTTCCATCATTAAGGGCCATGCCGCCCATTAATTGAACATCAAAATGTCTCATTCCTAGAGTCCTGACACTTGCTTCACGAGCATGTGCAAACACCTCAACAATTAAGCTTTCTAACGTTTCTCCTTCTTTAACACGACGTTTAAATTCGCTTGTTTTAGTCTTAAAATCGCCATCTTTAAGTTTTTTAACTTGCGGCTCTAGTTGATTAATTAATGTAATTTTTTTAGAGTATTCATTCAATAATCGATCATTTCGACTACCGAAAAAAGTATTGAGCATTTTTTTAAGCATAATTTTTTATTTATCTTCTAAGGTATTGTTTTGGGTCAAGGGAACGATTTTTAAGTCTTATTTCATAATGCAAGTGTGGTCCTGTAGAACGGCCAGTATTTCCCACATAAGCAATTAAATCTTCTTTTTTAACGATATCACCTTTTTTAACTAAAATTTTAGATATATGAGCGTACCTTGTCTGCAAACCGCCACCATGATTAATAGAAACTAAATTTCCATAAGCTCCAGCCCAGCCAGCTTTCACAACTATTCCTCCAGCAGTCGCGTATATAGGTTCGCCATGTGCTGCACTAAAATCAATTCCCTCATGAAAAGCCCTCTTTCCCAATATAGGATGCATACGCCATCCGTATGAAGATGAATTATATGGCATAGCAACAGGATATAAAGAAGGTAACGTTTCCCTTAATACTGACTGTTTCAATAGCATTGCTTCCATTCGATTATAAACCTCCTCTCGTGCTTCAATATTTTCAATAAGTAATACCAAGGTCTTTTGAATACCATTATAACTAACTATTTGCCTAGTCAATGGGCCCCCTTTGCTATCCAATCTATGTTTCTTTTCTAATTTTGGTAGCTTTTCTTTATCTAATATTTGCTTCTTCATTACTTCTTGCAAACGTTCTGTTTGTTGATCAATACCTAAAATTCTAGAATATAGCTCGCCAATTTGATTTATATACACATTCAAATTCTGCCTGTAACTAATACTATCTTCACTTACTTTAAAAGTATTGAGATTTTCACTACCAGTTAATCCTTTCTTCTCATAAAAATGATTAATTAAATAGAAATTTAGACAAAATAAAATAATTACAAAAAGAATCAATGAGATAAGGCTTATACTTTTGGGCTTAGCTGTTTTCCTTCCAATAAAAATTATTTTCATTAATAAAAATCTGTTTAATAAAATTAATGTAGCATTATATAGTATGGAACCAATAAAAAAGCTATTCCAAGCCAAAGTTTTTGATAAGTATGAGCAAAAAAAATCCGAATTAGATTCGCTTCAAGACCAATTTATTAAAAATGCTCCAAGTCAGGTAAGGTCGTATGCAAAAATTAGGGATAAGATCGGTGAGGTTCTGGTAGTTGAAGTAACTTCAAGCAGTATAGGGCATATAATTAAAATGTCTTCTACCTCTATACTTAAAGGAATGAATAGTAGTCACTCGCTTAAGTTAAAAAAAATAAAAATAAAAATTATTATCCAGAACCCCATCCCAAAAAAAATAAGAAATAAAATTTCAATATCATCTAT
>CAYTWX010000056.1:0-5327 GCA_964442085.1 uncultured Methylobacillus sp.
GTTTTTCATTACCCAAAAGACCCCTCGATTGATTATATAAAAAGAGCCATAGGGTTGCCTGGAGATGAGATAAGATATGAGAATAAAGATCTTTTTATTAATGGAATACATATAAAAAAAATTCTTCAAGAAAAATATACCTATGCCTTCAATGAAAATGAAATGATGGAAGCTACGAAATTTGTTGAAACACTGGGCAATTATTCTATATTAATTCATGACGTGCCGAGCGGTAATTATAAATTCAATGTTCCTGAGGGGCACTATTTTGCTATGGGAGATAACCGGGATAATTCATCGGATAGCCGTGTTTGGGGTTTTGTTCCTGATGAGTTATTAGTAGGAAAAGCATTTTTTATTTGGCTTAACTTTTCTCAATTTAATCGAATAGGGACCTGGATAAAATAAGAATGGATAATAGGTATATAGAGCAATTAGAAAAGATTTTAAAATATCATTTTAATGATAAAAGCCTTTTAGAGTTAGCGCTTACCCACAGAAGCTTTCAAGGTAAAAATAATGAGAGATTGGAATTTCTTGGAGACAGTATTCTAAATTTTATAATTGCAGAATCACTATTTAAGGAGTTTAATTTATTGCCTGAGGGAGACTTAAGTCGTTTACGATCACAACTAGTTAAGTCTGCTACCTTAAGTGAAATTGGTATAGATTTAAATCTAGGTGACTACTTAATTCTTGGAGAAGGAGAGTTAAAAAGTTCTGGGTGGAGGAGACCATCTATTTTAGCAGATTCAGTTGAGGCAATCATAGGGGCTGTATTTATTGATGGTGGAATAAGTAGCGCAAATAAATTAATCACAGGATGGTACCAAGAGAGACTTGAAGCAATTAATCCTAATAACATTCAAAAAGATGCAAAATCAGTGCTTCAAGAATTACTACAGGCAAAAAAAATTCCTCTACCAGAATATAGTGTAGTTTCAATTGAGGGCGAAGCCCATAACCAGCATTTCAAAGTTAGTTGTTCAATTCCAAATTTAGGCTTAAGTATCGAGGGCGAGGGAGCTAGTCGAAAAGTTGCAGAACAAAACGCTGCAGAAGAGTCAATAAAAAAATTAAAAAAAAATACTGACTCATGAAAAAAAAATGTGGAACTATAGCGATAGTTGGCCAACCAAATGTCGGAAAATCAACGCTGCTAAATTATTTTTTAGGAACAAAGTTAAGCATTACATCAAGAAAAGCCCAAACAACTCGTTATCAATTGTTAGGCATACACACGACACCTGAAACACAATATATATTTGTAGACACACCTGGTTATCAATTAAAGCATTTAAACACACTTAACAAGAACTTAAACAAAACTGTAAAACACGCCTTACAGGAGGTTGATGTGATTCTTTTCCTGATTGAGCCTCGTCAAATGACGGATGTTGATAAAAAAATCTTACAAATGATTCCTGAGGATACACCCATCATACTTGTGATTAATAAAGTTGATCGCCTTAAAGAAAAAACAAAAATTTTAGAATTGATTAATGTTTTTAAAGAAAATAGTCGTTATAAGGAGATAATTCCAACAAGTGTAAAAAAAGGGAATAATTTAAACGAGCTCTTAGAGTGCGTCCGAAACTTTCTGCCCGAACAAGACTTTATTTATGAAGAAGATCAAATAACAGATAAGAATGAAAGATTTTTAGCAGCAGAAATAATCAGAGAAAAAATTTTCAGACTTACTGGTCAGGAACTTCCTTATTCTGTTGCTGTTGAAATAGAAAAGTTTGAGCATGATGGGAATGTTCGAAGAATATTTGCTGCAATCATAGTTGAAAGAGATGCCCATAAACCTATGATTATAGGTAATAAAGGAATAAGACTAAAAGAAATATCAACAAATGCCAGGATCGATATGGAAAAGCTTTTTGGGGGAAAGGTTTGGCTTGAAACTTGGGTCAAAGTGAAAAAAGGGTGGTCCGACGATTTAAGAGCACTTAAATCATTAGGCCTTTAAAGTAGTGGCTACGAACTCAAAACAAGAAAACCAGGATATCTACATTTTGCATACTTACCCATTTAAGGAGACAAGCCTTATTGCAGAATTATTCTCTGAAGGGCATGGAAGAATTCCGGTTGTCGCTAAAGGTGCAAGAAGGCCTAGATCATCTCTAAGAGGAATGCTTCAATCATTTCAATTACTTCAAGCGACTTGGTCTGGCAGGGGAGAAATAAAGACTTTACATAATATTGAGTGGTGCGACAAATTCCTTCAAGTTGATGGTAATGCATTAATTTGTGGCTTTTATATTAATGAATTAATAATAAGACTATTGCCTAGAGAGGATAGCTACCCAAAGCTTTTTAACTTCTATCATTGCACCATGAAGACATTAGCCGATGGGGAAAACCTCGAGATAGCTTTAAGAAAATTCGAGCTTAAATTACTTCAAGAATTAGGATACGAAGTTCCCTTAAAGCAAGATGAGAAAGGAGACCCAATTGTTTCTGATAAATTTTATATTTACGAAGCTGAATATGGAGCATCCGAGACATCAAAAACTAACAATGGAGTAAAGATTCTTGGGAAAACTTTATTAGATATGGCAGGGGGTGAATATAATGAAGATAATACTCAATTACAAAGCAAACAATTAATGCGATATTTAATTGGGCATTACTTAGGTGATAAGCCATTAAACTCAAAACAACTTTTCACAAACCTTCAAGGCGATTAAAGATATGTTACTTGGTGTAAATATTGATCATATAGCAACCCTCAGAGAAGCAAGAGGTACAGATTACCCCAGTGTAGTAAAAGCTGCTTTGGAAGCTGAGAAAGCAGGTGCTGATAGTATAACTCTTCATTTAAGAGAAGACCGAAGGCATATGCAGGATAAAGATTTATATGAGCTAAAACCTTTACTAACAAAAAAAATGAATCTTGAATTAGCCCCAACTGAGGAGATGATTAAAATTGCCTTAGATGTTAAGCCTCAAGAAGTTTGTATAGTTCCAGAAAGAAGAGAAGAGCGAACAACTGAAGGCGGTTTAGATATTATAAACAACTATGACTTACTCAAGGACACTTGTGATCGCTTAGCATCAGGAGGTATAAGGGCTTCTCTTTTTATTGCTCCTAATATAAAGCACATTGAAAAAGCGATTATGATGAATGTACCAGTCATTGAAATCCATACAGGCCATTACGCAAACCTTCAAAATGAAGCTGAAAAGCTAAAAGAGCTGTCCATTATTAGAGAGGCTGTAAATTTTGCAAACAAAGCTGGCTTGATCGTTAATGCAGGTCATGGATTGCATTATAGAAATGTTCAAGCAATTGTAGCGATTAATGATATTTACGAATTAAATATTGGCCATTCCATTGTTGCTGAAGCTCTTTTTGTTGGCTGGCAAAAAGCCATTAAAGATATGAAAAAAATAATTACAAGGCAGACCCCCAAATGATTTATGGAATTGGTACTGATGTAGTCGAAGTTAAAAGAATTAGGGAAGCTTTACATAAACATGGTATTGCTTTGGCAAAAAAAATATTAACCCCTCAAGAGCTCATCACTTATAGAAAAACTGAAGGCAAAGAAAATTTTCTTGCAAAACGTTTTGCAGCTAAAGAAGCTTTTGCTAAGGCATTAGGAACTGGAATGAGGTCGCCAGTAAACTTTAAATCTATCGAAGTTATTCATGACACACTTGGTAAGCCAAAAATTAAAACAGTACCAGAACTTACTTTTCTAGTAAAAAGCCGCAATATAAAGCACTGTCATTTATCAATTTCAGACGAAAAGAATATTGCTGCGGCATTTGTTGTCCTTGAGAAATAATGAGCATTAATTCTCAAGATATTAGTAGACGATTTGGCGGAGTTATTCGATTGTATGGATTAGCGAGGTTTAAAATTTTTCAATCTTCTCATATATGTATTATAGGTATAGGAGGAGTTGGATCCTGGGTTGCAGAATCGATGGCAAGAAATGGTGTAGGGAAAATTACTTTAATCGATATGGATCATATTGCCGAGTCAAATATTAATCGACAAATTCATGCGATGGACAGTTCAATTGGCCAATCGAAAGTAGATGCAATGAAAGCAAGAATTTTAGATATTAATCCCGATTGTGAAATTAATTGCCATGATTTTTTTGTAGAAGAAGATAATGTAGCTGATTTAATTTCTAAGAGATTTGATTTTGTAGTTGATGCAATTGACCAAACAAAAATAAAAATTTTATTAGCTGAGTTTTGCTTAGAGCACTCAGTCCCTTTTATTATGACGGGAGGAGCAGGGGGTAAAGTTAATCCTGAGTTAATTAAATTAGATGAGCTAGCCAAAACATTCGGCGACCCATTGCTGACTAAAATTAGACAGTATTTTAATAAAAAAAATAAACTAACCAAGCGTAAATTTAAAATACCCACAGTTTTTTCTTCTGAAACTGCAATAAAACCAGAGGAAACCCAATCAAATAAATCACCTGTTGGATTAAGCTGTGCAGGATATGGCTCTAGTGTGAATGTAACAGCAAGTTTCGCATTTACGGCGGCATCTTACGTTTTATCAAGTCTTTGAAATTTTCTATTGAAAATTTTTTTTTAGTCCCCACTATAAGTAACATCAGTTAATTAAATTTAGGATAATC
Organism: uncultured Methylobacillus sp.; assembly: GCA_964442085.1. Taxonomy (GTDB): domain Bacteria; phylum Pseudomonadota; class Gammaproteobacteria; order Burkholderiales; family Methylophilaceae; genus BACL14. The sequence continues at coordinate 4,617 of CAYTWX010000056.1, forward strand.
ATAAAATGGCAAAACAAAAAGAAACATTAAACTTTCAGGCAGAAGCCAAGCAACTTTTACAGTTGATGATTCACTCGTTATACAGTAATAAAGAAATTGCAATACGTGAATTAATTTCTAATGCCAGTGACGCAGCCGATAAATTAAGATTCCAAGCCTTGAAAAATAGTAAATTGTACGAAGATGATTCTGAGTTAAAAATTAAAATTGATTACGATAAGGAAAACAAAACTATCACAATTAGTGACAATGGCATTGGTATGGATCGAGATGACATTATTAATAATATAGGAACTATTGCTCGCTCGGGGACAAAAGAATTTCTAAATAAGCTTTCTGGAGATCAAGCTAAAGATGCTAATTTGATCGGGCAATTTGGTGTGGGCTTTTATTCTTCATTTATTATTGCAGATCAAGTTACTTTAGAAACGAGAAAAGCCGGGTCTAAAGAGGCTTTTAGATGGGTTTCAAAGGGTGATGGTGAATTTACAATCGAATCAATTGATAAAAAAGCTCGTGGGACCTCTATTACATTGAGTTTAAAGAAAGACGAAGAAGAGTTTCTAGATGATTGGCGCTTGAGAGAGATTGTAAAAAAATATTCTGACCATATTACATTGCCAATAACCATGAAAAAAACAGACTTCAAAGATGGCGAAACAATAAAAACTGATGATGATGAAACTGTAAATGATGCTTCAGCTATTTGGG
>CAYTWX010000057.1:0-5318 GCA_964442085.1 uncultured Methylobacillus sp.
AAATAAAATTTCCAATGATTGGTGACCCAACAGGGGCAATGGCGAGAAATTTTGAGGTAATGATTGAGGAAGAAGGTCTCGCATTAAGAGGTACATTTATTATTAACCCTGAAGGGATAATTAAGACTATAGAAGTTAATGATCTTGGCATTGGCCGCTCCGCAGCAGATTTAGTGAGAAAAGTTCAGGCCGCACAATATATTGAAGCTAATCCAGATGAAGTTTGTCCAGCATCATGGAAACCAGGGGCTGAAACTCTAAAGCCAGCAATAGACTTAGTTGGAAAAATTTAGATTATTCAAATAAATCTTTTTGATTCATTTCTTTGAGAAGTGGGATAGTAATAGGCCGTTTGGTTTTAAGTGACCAACGGTCTAGTGCATCTAAGGTAGCAATCAGTGAATGCAAATCTCTTTTATAATATCGTAGTAAGTATTCAATAACTTCAATTTTTAAGTTAAGCCCTCTATCTTTAGCATATTGAGTTAAGGCAAGTTTCTTTTCAGCATCTGAAAGCAAATTAATTTTGTATACCAACCCCCAGCTCAATCGGCTTGCTAGATCATCTCTTAACATCATTTTATTCGGATTATTATTTCCAGTAACTAATAATTTTTTATTTGCTGACTTATGCTCATTAAAGATATTGAAAATATCAATTTGTTCATTTTCATCTGCCTGATCAATATCTTCAATTATTGTTATATTTTTGTTTTTAATTGCTTCTGCTAGGTGGGATTTACCACAACCATTTTCTCCCCATAAATAAATAAAGAAAACATCATTATTAGGTAAAACAAAATTATGTAACAAATCAAAACATTCTTTATTGTTGCCAACGATAAAATTGTCAAATGTTTTTTGAATGGGTAATTTAATGTTGAGTAAAAGTTGTTCCATAAGATTTGATAAGATGAGAAATATCTATTGATACTAAATTAAGTTAAAATTGTATTATACGTAAAGTATTCATTTTTCAGAGGGTAAATAACTTGTCTCAAGATTCTTTCAATAAAGACCAACCAATTTCATACAAAGACGCAGGTGTTGATATAAAAGCAGGGGATGAATTAGTAAAAAATATAAAGCCTTATGCCAAGGCAACAAACCGACCAGAAGTGATGGGTGGTTTAGGAGGCTTTGGCTCATTATTTGAAATACCAAAAAAATTTAAAAACCCTGTATTAGTTTCTGGGACTGATGGCGTTGGTACAAAGCTTAAATTAGCTTTTGATTTAGATACTCACAATACTATTGGTCAAGATTTGGTAGCAATGTGTGTAAATGATATTTTAGTCCAAGGGGCAGAACCGTTATTCTTTTTAGATTATTTTGCATGTGGAAAATTAGATGTAGAAATGGCAACGGAAGTTGTGAAGGGAATTTCTGAAGGCTGTATATTGGCAGGATGCGCATTAGTTGGAGGAGAAACTGCAGAAATGCCAGGCATGTATATTAAGGGCGAGTATGACCTAGCTGGATTCTGTGTAGGAGCAGTTGAGCGCCAAGAAATTATTAACGGGGATAATATTTCAGACGGAGATATAATAATTGGTATAGCCTCATCTGGGCCTCATTCTAATGGATACTCATTAATAAGAAAGGTCTTAGATAAAGAAAATATTGATCTCGCTGAAGATTTTGAAGGACAAACATTTGCAACAGTCTTAATGGCACCAACAAAAATATATGTTAAATCAATCCTAGATTTAATAGGGAAGATAAAGGTTCATGGACTTGCTCATATTACAGGTGGCGGAATATATGAAAATATTCCAAGAGTATTGAAAGAAAATCAAAAAGCAGTAATTAAAAAAGATTCATGGGACATGCCTCCTATATTCAAATGGCTTAAGGAAAAAGCAAATATTGGTGATGGAGAGTTATATAAAACTTTTAACTGCGGTGTGGGAATGATAGTGATTGCAAATCGAAATGATAAAAATGAAATAATAAAAATTTTAGAAAAAAATGGTGAAACTGTATTTGTGTTTGGACAAATAGCCAATAGAGATCTAAATGAACCTCAATGTGAAATTATTTAGATACTTATGGGTTGTAATATTTTCACTATGCTCATTTAGCGTAGGAGCTCAATTATTTCCTAAGAATTTTCATAGTGAATATCAACTATTACAAAAAAATAACAATCTAGGTAAAGTAATTGTTGATTTTAATCAAAAAAAAAATCAATACGAAATAAAGGCTATAACAAAAGCAGAAGGTATTTTGAAGCTATTAGGAGATAGGGAGATTGTCAGTAATGGTAAATTAGGTAAAGATGGGTTTTCTCCAAAAAAATTTGAATTAAAGAATAAGAAGAAGCCAAAAAAAAATATTTTGGCAATATTTGATTATAGAAATAGGCAAGTGAAGTTAACTTATAAGCAAGAAACTAAAAATATTTTTCTTAAAGAAAATCATTTTGACTTGTTAACTTATTTATATCAATTTAATTTTGAACCCTTAAGTAAAAAAAATTATATTTTCGAAGTGGTTGATGGGAAAAAAAGTAGGACATATTTATACAGTAGGGTAAGGCGTGAATTTGTTGAAACAATTACTGGAAGTCTGGAGGCAGATGTATATGAGGGTGAGATTAAAGGAAAAAATAACTCAACACATTATGTATGGATCTTAAGAGAGCCATATAGAATTCCATTAAAAATTGAAATTAAAACAGATATTGGGATTAATATAGAGCAAATTTTAGTGAAATCTAATTTATTGTAAGTTAAAAAAAAGATGAGAAATCATTTCTTAATATATGCAATATTAATTTCAATTGGGGTGCATTTTGTATTTTTATTAAACATAAAATTTGATATTAGCAATAATAAGTTACTTGATATTCAGTTAGTCAAAATACCACCAGAAATCAGTAAAGATAATTTATCCCAAAAAAATAATTTTAAAAAAGAAATTAAAGAGGAAAGTCTGAGTAATAAACTAGAGATAAAAGAAGAGGAAATTTATTGCGAATTATGTAAACCAATTAGAGATATAATTGAACCTATTGATGTGCCAGTTTTTGGCGTTTCAATAAAATCAATTTCTATGATGTATAAAGTATTGCATGATCTTGGTCCAAATAAGGGATCAATAAGCAGAATACAGCCATTTGGGATTGATGGCCAAGGGATAACGAAAAATAGAAATAATTTAATTTCAACAGTTGGTAATTTAAAGATTAATTATAAAATTAATAAAAATAATTACGAAATTGATTACGAGGCGAAGGCAGAAGGAATAAGCTCACTTTTTTACTCAAGTCCATTAATACAAAAAAGTATTGGCTCAATAGGCATCTTAGGGTTGAGGCCAGACTATTATTTGTATAGCCATGGAGTAAAGAAAAAATCTGAAGCATTATTTAATTGGGAAAATAAAATTTTAACAATAAATAGAAAGAAAACTAGTAATAAGTATGCTTTAATCGATCAGGCGCAAGATCAACTAAGCTTTATGTTCCAATTTATGTTCATAGATCCATTAAATAAAATGCAAATACCAATAACAAATGCAAAAGTATTTAAAATTTATAATTATCACTATATTGATGAAGTTACTATTGATACTAATTTAGGTAATCTTGAGGTTCTACACGTAGCTAAATTCGATTATCAGAAGCCAGAAAGGATTGATTTTTGGTTGGCAAAAAAATATGGATATTTACCAGTGAAAATATCTATCACTGAAGCTGACTTAAGTGCTGTTATTCAAAAAATACAAACTCTAAACATAAAGAAAGATAATGAATAAAATAATTATTAAAGCATGCTCTGAAATTTTAAAAGAACATTTTTTACATTCAGGCCCTGCTGATCGACAACTAAGTATGTTTTTTAGGAATAATAGATATCTTGGAAGCCATGATAGGCAGGACCTTTCAGAATTGTATTACGGCGTTATTCGAAATAGAAGGTATTTGATTGAAAGTATAAATGAAGAAAATCCTAGGAAATTAATTTTAATTTATATGATGTTAGTATTGGGAAAGAGTATAAGAGATCTGTCTAATTTTGTAGATAATCAGGATTTATCATGGCTTAAGGATAAAAAAGCTAATAAAATTAATTTGGAGGGATGGGCTGCAAAGCTAAGTATGCCTGATTGGCTCTGGGTAAAATTACTAGACGAATACGGCGAAAAATCTGCAGTTAATTTATCAAAGAGCTTGCTGCATCCAGCTAATTTAAATTTAAGAGTTAACACTTTAAAAGAAAAGAGTATTTCTAAAGTTGTAGATGACCTAATTATTAACTTTCCACATTTAAAAGATAAAATAACTAAAACAAATCTATCGCCAATATGTATTTCATTGCCCAGAGGAACATCAATTCAAAGAGAGAATTTATTTTTAGATGGAATAATTGAGGTTCAGGATGAAGGAAGCCAAATACTTTCTTACCTCGTAAATCCAAAGCGAGGTTCTATGGTTGCAGATTTCTGTGCCGGAGCTGGTGGAAAAACTTTAGCAATCTCTGCAATAATGAAAAATACTGGCAGGCTATATGCTTTTGATATTTCAGATAAAAGATTAGCGAATTTAAAAAAGAGATTAAAAAGATCGGGGGCGTCAAATATTGTTTCACATAAAATAATGCATGAAAATGACACAAAGGTAAAAAGATTACGTGGAAAGTTTGATAGAGTATTAGTGGATGCACCATGCACTGGGCTAGGTACGCTAAGAAGAAATCCAGATTTAAAATGGAACCATTCGCTCGAATCCTTAGAAGAATTAAATCATAAGCAAAAGTTAATTATTAACGCTGCTTCTAAATTATGTAAGATTGGGGCACAGTTAGTTTATGCTACTTGTAGTTTATTGAAGCAAGAGAATGAAAATATCGTAGAAAATTTTCTTTTAGAAAACAGAAATTTTAGATTATTACCACCAGACTCAATATTAATAAAATATGATATCTCATTTAAATCAGATCAATATTTAAAGTTAAGACCAGATGAACATAAAACTGATGGCTTTTTTGCAGCAATACTGGAGAGGTTTGAATAAATGAATAATATAAATAAATTAATTTTTATAGCGGCTTTTGCTGGGATTTTAGTTGGCTTAATAATAAAATTTTCCCCTGATTTATTTTTTGTGGACTACTTATTAGTAGCGACTGATTTATTAGGAAAAATTTTCATAAAAAGTTTAAAGATGATTCTAGTGCCTTTAGTTTTTTTCTCTATTATCGTTGGGGTTTCAAATTTAGGAAGAGGGAAAAATTCAAGTCTAATCTGGAAATCTACTTTTTTATATTTTGTTACAACTATGTCAATTGCAATTATCTTAGCATTAGTTGTTA
>CAYTWX010000058.1:0-5289 GCA_964442085.1 uncultured Methylobacillus sp.
CAGTCATGGTCTATCTGAAAAAGAGTTGTTAGGTTGGAGCCACACAATCGATATTAGAAACCTAGCCAACAAAAAAATAGAAGCCCTTAGGGAAGAAGGTGCTGTCGGATCGTCTCTTCAAGCCGAGCTAATAATTTCAGCACCATTGGAAATCTATAAAAGCTTATCTTTTTTTAATAACGAACTAAAATATATCTTGATAACATCAAATAGCACACTTAAGGAATCAAAAAAAGATTTAGAAATCGAGGTTAGTGCTAGTAAAAATAATAAATGCGAGAGATGTTGGCACTATGTTGGAGATATAGGACAAAGCCCAGAACACCCTACAATATGTAAAAGATGTATTAGTAACCTATTTGAAGAGGGTGAAGAAAGGAAGCATGCTTAAATATTTTTTATTAGCTAGTTTAGTAACGCTATCAGATCAGTTTACAAAAATATTAGTGATTAAAAATATCTCTAATGAGCAATTTATTAGTATTAATTCGTATTTTTATTTAGTGCATTTTAAAAATGCAGGGGCTGCATTTAGTTTCTTGAGTGATGCAGGTGGTTGGCAAAGATATTTTCTATCCATAGTTGCTGCGATAGCTTCTGTATACATTACCTTTATGATAAAAAAACATAAAGATGAGCTTTATATGGGATTAGGACTTTCTCTAATATTAGGAGGCGCATTAGGTAATTTATACGATCGAATATCATTAGGATATGTAACGGACTTTTTATATTTTCACTTTAATGACTATTATTGGCCTGCTTTTAATGTTGCAGATACCGCCATAACTATTGGAGCAGTAATTTTATTTTTTGAGTTAATTACTAAAAAAGCATGAGACATGTAAAAAAAATTGAAGGCTTTTAATAATGAAACAATGTTTTGATGAATTAGTTATAAATACAAAAGGCCGTGGACTTTACGACATAACATCACAGACTATTAGCTGGGTGGAAAACCAAGAAATTCAAGACGGGCTTCTGACCTTACTTATTCAACATACATCTGCAAGCTTACTAGTTAATGAAAATTACGATTCTGATGTTCAAAGAGATCTAGAAAGTTTTTTTTCTAGATTGGTAAAAGATGGAGATAGCTTATTCACCCATACAATCGAAGGGGATGATGACATGCCTGCTCATGTAAGGACTGCTTTAACACAAACTAATTTATCAATACCCACAAAAAATAGAAGTATGTTGTTGGGACAGTGGCAAGGTATATATATTTTTGAGCATCGATACAACAACTTTGAAAGGAAAGTAAAAATTCACCTGATAGGGGAATAAGTTATTTTAGTGTTGTCCATTTTAATGGGTTAAAGGGTTTGCTATTTTTTCTTAGCTCATAATATAGCCCATTAGTTATGTTGCCCCCACTATTTCCAACTAAAGCGATGACAGAGCCACCTTTTACAATATCGTTACTTTCCTTAAGGAGTGAATCATTGTTTCCATAAAGACTCATGTACCCATTACCATGGTCAATTATAATGATGTTACCAAACCCTTTGATCCAGTCAGAAAATACAACCTTACCTGAAGCAACAGCATAGACTTCACTTCCCTCAAGTGACTTAATAAAAAGACCCTTCCATCGAACGCCTGTAACCTTTCTTTTTGAATTAAACTTATGAACAATCTTTCCATTTACGGGTAATTTTAATTTACCTTTAAGTTTTCTAAAATTAATTCCATCAAATTTACTGTCTGGGATTGATTTATTGTCAGCTTTAATTTTTTTACTTGGTTTTTTATTTGCTTCTGCTTTAGTTTTTGCTACTAGTTTCTTAAAAATACTAGTCAATTTTTTTTCATTTTGAATTAATTTCTGTTTCTTTTTTTTCTGACTTAATAACTTTTTCTTAATTTTTTTTATTACTTTCGCTTTCTCTTTTTTTTGTTTTTGTAGTTTTTTGGCATTTCTTTCCTTTCTTTTTTTAAGAGAAGTAACCTTTTTTAATACATCTCTAGTTTTTTTCTTGGTACTTTTAATTTTTATATATGATTGTTTTATTTTCTTAATATCAACATTCTGTTGCTTACTGTAGAAGCCAATATAGTAAGATTCTCTTGAAATTTGACTTGGACTTATTCCATTTAGATACATTTGCAAATAGCCAGGATTTCCATTTGTATATGATTGATACAGACGATTAGCAAGAGATTTCTTTTTTACTTTTATTTCTTTTTTAAGATTAAGAAGCTGCTTATTTAATTTTTTTATTTTTCTTTTATTATTTGTATATTTTTTCTTTATTTTATAAAGCTCTTTTTTTGTCTTACTTATTTTCTTTTCTTTACGTTTGAGTTCGTTAGATAAATTATTTTTTGTAGCTGTATTTTTTTTTATATTTTTATTGAGCTGATTAATTTTTTTTTGAATGCTAATTAAATCTTTTTCTGTTTTAGTGACATTGGTTTCTGCAAGACTAAAGGAAGAAAATAATAATATGTTTAAACATATAAAGATTTTAAAAATATTTTTTATGGAGCAAGTATTATTCATTAAATTTTATTAAAGATTTACCTGTCATTTCTTTTGGCGAAACTTCGTTCATTAGGTAAATGATTGTCGGTGCTATATCTGACAAACTGCCAGTTTTCTTTATCGAACACTCTTTCCCCATGTACAAAAAAGGTACTAAGTTTGTAGTGTGTTGTGTATGAAGTTGATTATTTTTTTCATCCATCATTAGCTCGACGTTTCCATGATCTGCTGTTATTAACATATAGCCATTAATTTTTTTTATTGCATCAGTAACTTTACCAATACAATTGTCTAGGCACTCAATTGCTTTAATTGCTGCTTTTATATCTCCTGTATGACCTACCATGTCACCATTTGCATAATTACAAATGATTACATCATATTTACGACCTCTTATTGCTTCACATAACTTATCTGTCACTTCGTATGCACTCATTTCAGGTTTTAAGTCGTAAGTTTCAACCTTTGGAGAGGGGACTAAAATTCTATCCTCTCCTGGGTACACATTCTCCTCACCTCCATTAAAAAAGAAGGTTACATGCGGGTATTTTTCTGTTTCGGCAATTCTTAGTTGCGTCTTCCCCTTGTCTGAAATAAATTGTCCTAATGAATTATTTATTTGTATTGGCTCAAAAATTGATTGAGATTTTTTTTGTCTTTTATCGTATTCCGTAAGTGTGAAGTAGCTCAGGTTTTTTGGGTAAGTTTTTCTATCAAAATGATCAAATGTGTCATTTAAAATTGCATCAGTTATCTGTCTTGCACGATCAGATCGAAAATTCATGAATACTATTGTGTCATTATTACTTATACCATCAAACTCATCATTTACCTCTATTAGTGTAGGAGAGACAAACTCATCTGTTTCATTTCTTTTATAAGCTTGACTTATTGCTTCATAAGAAGACTTTACTTTATATTCAGCTTTTGCATGAACTAGCAAATTGAATGCGCTTTCAGTTCTTTCCCATCTATTATCTCTATCCATTGAATAAAAACGACCAGATATTGAAGCTAGCTCCCCCGTCTTATGCTTTTCAAAAAATTTTTCTACAGATGCTATATATTTCTCAGCACTTTTAGGAGGTGTATCTCTTCCATCCAAAAAAGCATGTACGTAAACTTTTTCTAGATTATTTTGTTTTGCCAATAGCAAGACGGCATCAAAATGCTCTATATGGCTATGAACTCCTCCATCTGATAAAAGTCCAAAAATGTGCAATGTTTTGTTATTTTTCTTCAGCGACCTAAAATTTTCATTCAATAATGATTTCGAAAAAAAAGTCTTATTTTCTATACTTAGGTTTATTCTAGAAATATCTTGATGAATAACTCTTCCTGATCCAATATTTAGATGTCCCACTTCAGAATTGCCCATTTGTCCAGAAGGAAGTCCAACATAGGATTCCGATGCATTAATCAATATATTGGCGCATTCCTTGTTTAAAGAATCCCAATTTGGAGTGCTAGCCTTTGAGATAGAGTTATGCTCATGATTATCGCTATGCCCAAAGCCATCTAAAATAAGTAATACTATTGGTTTTTTTTGCATTATTTTTAAAATTTATTTTCTTATGTCTTAACGTTCAATTATAATGCCACTTTTCGATTTATCTATGATAAATCATAAATGTTTTATTTTTTTTAAGGATTATTTTTGGACTTTTCATTAAACGACTATTTATTAATTTTTATTATTATAACTTCTGGCCTATTACTCTTGTTCCCTCGGGCACTTTCTGGAGGTATCAGATTGATTAGTGTGAAGGATGCAGTTTTACTTATGAATCGGGAACCCTGTGTCATACTAGATGTTAGGGCAGAAGAGAAGTTCAATGCTGGGCATATACTGAATGCAATAAGCATGCCGTACAGCAAGTTTCCTGAAATAATAGATACATTAAGAAAACACTCTAAAAAAACAATCTTGGTTTATTGTGGCTCAGGAAATAGCTCAGTAAAAGCAATGAAGATTCTCAATCAAAAAGAATTCGAATCGGTGATGAGTATTGAGGGTGGATTTTCTGAATGGGCTAAATTACAACTTCCTGTTGCGCAGAAAAATATATGAAAAATATCATAATGTATTCAAGCTCTTACTGCCCATTTTGTACAAACGCAGAAAGACTATTAGAAGAAAAAGGCTTCGATGTAACTCAAAAAATTCTTATAGATGAAGATCCAAATGAGCTACAAAAAATGATGAAATTAACGGGTAAAAGAACGGTTCCTCAAATATTCATTGATAATACCTATATTGGAGGTTTTGATGAGCTGAGAGCTTGTGATTTATCTGGAGAATTAGATAAATTATTAAAGTAAATTTAGAATTTTAATGAATTAATAGTTCATTCTTCCCTTTTTAAGCTATAGAATAGCGTTTTACGTACATTTATATTTTTTAACATTTAATAAATTGGGATTATCAATTATGGCAGCAGATAAAAAAACAACGAAACCAAAAAAAGCAAAAACTAAAGTAGGTCAAGATGAGCAGCCAGGGTTTGCAATAGAAAAATTGTACCTCAAAGATGTGTCAGTAGAAGTTCCTAATGCCCCTGAAATTTTTACCAACCGAGAAGCTCCTAAAATTGGGATTGAATTAAATAATGAAACAAAGCCTTTAGCAGATGGCTATTATGAAGTATCACTTCAGATAACTGTCACTTCAAAAATTGCTGATCAAACAGCTTTTGTGGTTGATATAGTTCAAGCTGGAATTTTCACTATTAAGAATATTCCCGATGATGGCATGGAATCTGTAACATCTATCACTTGTCCTAATATTTTATTTCCTT
>CAYTWX010000059.1:0-5259 GCA_964442085.1 uncultured Methylobacillus sp.
TTCGATAGTTTGCTATCCTAGTTGCAAGTAAGAAACATAAACCAATTATGCATGCTAAAGTTGATGTCTCACCCAGTGATCCTTGTATTGTTCCAAAGAAGGCATCTGACCATGTAATGCCATATCCCACAAGGGACTCATAACCTTCGGAAGCTGATATACCTAATGAGGTTGCTGACGAAACCCCATCAACAGGAGTCCAGACAGAATCACCAGACATATAAGCAGGGTATGCAAAATATAAAAATGCTCTACCAGTTAACGCAGGATTTAAGAAATTTTTACCCGTTCCTCCAAAAACTTCTTTACCAACAACAATCCCAAAAGAAATACCTAATACAACCATCCAAAGTGGTGTTGTTGCTGGTAACGTTAGAGAAAATAGCATTGATGAAACTAAAAAACCTTCATTTACTTCATGCCCTCTGGTTGTAGCAAATAAAACTTCCCATAAGCCACCAGCAATCAAGGTAGTTATATAGATAGGTAAAAAGTACAAAGCACCATGAGCCATATTGGCAAAAATACTACTTGAGTTAAAAGGTATTCCAAATAATTGTAGTAACCATATTCTCCAACCTGCTAAATCTGATGGATTTAAACTTGATAGTGCTAGATTTGTTTGCAGCCCTGTGTTGTAAAATGCCCATAAAATACATGGGATTAAAGAAATGACTACGTATGTCATTATTCTTTTCATATCTACAAAGCTTCGAGCATGAGGCGCAGCTTTGGTTACCGTATTGCTGGTATAAAAAATAGTTTCAACCATTTCAAAGATTGGATAAAATTTCTCATATTTTCCATCTTTTTTAAAAAGTGGCTCAACAGAATTAAAAAATTTACTGAATGCCATTATTTAACCTTCCTTCTCTATCTTTTTAAGACTGTCTCTTAAAGCAGATCCATATTCATATTTTGCAGGACAAGCAAAGGTAACTAAAGCAAGGTCTTCTTCATCTAACTCAAGAGCTCCAAGTGATTGTGCGACATCAGTATCCATAACAACTAATGAGCGAAGTAATTGGGTTGGTAAAAAATCTTGCGGCATTAAAGTTTCAAAAATACCAGTTGGCACCATAGCTCTTCTCCCACCATTTAGGTTAGAAGTTAAATTAAATAACTTAGATTTTATAAAGGCTGATATTAAAACAGGCATGATTGAAAATTTATTCGGCTGAGGCTTAATCCATCCAAACGAAATTTTTTCTTTATCTTCATTTATTAATGTAACTTGGCGAGCGTACCTTCCAAGAAAAGATATTTTACCCTCAGCAATATTTCCTGATAGAACTGAACCTGAAATAACTCTGCATGGATCATTGTTTAAAAATTCATTTTTTAATAAATCATCTAATGAAGCACCCATATATGTTTTAATGAGCCTTGGAGATTTAGCTAAAGGACCGCAAATTGAAATAACTCTCTCGATATCTAAAAAACCAGATATAAATAATTTACCTATTGCTATGACATCTTGATAGCCTATGGACCAAACAGTTTTTAATATAGTAGGTGGATCTAGGAAATGCATGTGAGTCCCTGCCAGACCAGCTGGGTGAGGACCATCAAATTCATAGGTCTTAAAGTTTTCTATTTCAATCTGACTATCTTTTTTCTTACAGGTAAACACATTTCCATCGGTTAATAGTGAAATTCTCTTAATTCCTTCTTTAAATTCATCAAGATTATTATTAATTATCAATTCAGCATCTGCACACAAAGGTTCAGTATCCATGGCGGTGACAAAGATTGAAGAGGGCTCTGACCCTGGAGCAGGAACTTTAGAGTAAGGACGTGTTAAGAAAGAAGACCATAGTCCACTATCTAGAAGACATTTTTTAACAAACTCTACTTGCGGTTTAATTTTTTTATGTAACTCAATAAAATTGATACCTTTATCTGATAGATTATCTATAGCGATCACCACACTTAGAAGAATTCGTCGCTCACCACGGTTAATACTTTCGATGTGTCCTTTACAAGGGGAAACAAAAATGATTTCAGGAGAGTCTTTATGGCAAAATAAAGGAGTACCTCTTTCCACTTTAGCCCCCTCAGCAATAAGCATTTTTGGTTTTAGACCTAGGTAGTCTGTTCCAAGTATTGCTAAAGTATTTGGTTTTTTTCCATCATATATTTTTTGTTCTGGAGAGCCAAGAATTGGTATGTTTAAACCACGCTTCAAAGAAAATTTCGTCATTAAAAATATATTCCTAATATATATACATGTGTTGGCATAACTGTTGTAACGAATTATATTCTAGTTCCCACGTTTGATAAATTAAAAAAGTTAATTTTATTATTAAATTTACTTAGCATAGAGCATAAAACATACCTATAAGTTCCATTAATGATGGCTCAAATAGGTAGAATTTTATATTATTATGAAACTGTGGAATAATAATTTATAATCTTATTAAACATTATGACAACTTTTATATTTACATTTATTTTTTTAATGCTGATAGTGATTCTTATGTCGCTCGGCGTTATGTTAATGGGTAAAAATATCAAAGGTAGCTGTGGGGGATTGAATGCTGTATCAGGCACAGATAAATGCCTTGTTTGCAATAAAGACATTGATCCTAATAACCCATTGATTTCTCAATTAGGCTGTGAAAAAAAAGTAAATAAATAGTCATTAAGACTGCATATTAAACGGTACTAAAACTAATATAAAAAAAGAGGTTGATGATAATAAACCGTAAATCCAAGATTTTAAAATCCATCTATTTTTTTTATTCTTCCAATTTATTCTAAAAGCTTGCCCAGAAAAAACCATTGATAATAATAAAATTAGACCAATATGAGAGGATAAATAGATATCAGGTAACATACAAAATAATTTAACATAAAGAATCAGAATACTATGACAATTTTTTTAATTATCTTTTCAGCTATTTTTTTTGCAAACCTACCTTGGGCAACTAATTATTTTTTGATTTTTTTTAAAAAGCCAAAAAAAAATATGTTTGTAGTACTGGTCGAATTAATTGTATTCTATTTTATTTTTGGAGGCTTTCTTCTTTTAGTAGAGAAACAAGTTGTTGGAAATACTCATGACCAAGACTGGGAGTTTTATGCAATAACTTTTTGTCTCTTTCTTGTTTTTTCATTTCCAGGTTTTATTTACAGAATTATTTGGAAAAAATAATCAAAAAACTATTAATTATAGGCTGTGGCAAGCTTGGACAGAGGATTGGAGATAATCTTTCTGAATTACCTATAGAAATAACTGGTATCAAAAGAAAATTACCAAATACCCCTGCAAGTTTTAAAATAATTACGCTAGATATTTTTTCGGATAAATTTTTAGATAATGTTAAATCCATTAAGCCAGATTATCTTATTTATTGCGTATCATCTGATGAGCAAACAGAAGAAAGCTATCAAAAAAACTATGTTGAAGGCTTAAAAATAACCCTCAACGCATTAAACCAACTAAACAATTTTCAGCATTTAATTTTTATATCAAGCACTCGTGTATACGGACAAATTTCGAATAGTTTTTTATCTGAATCAACACCTCCAGTACCTAATGACTTTAGAGGTAAAATATTACTAGAGGCTGAAGGATGTTTAAATAAAAAATTATCATTTAAAACAACTGTCCTGAGGCTTTCTGGAATATACGGAGATAATAGACAGTATCTGTTAAGAATCGCATCCGATCTTAATGAATGGCCACCAAAAGATCGCTGGACTAATAGAATTCACGAGGATGATGCCACCTCTTTCATTGCTTTTTTATTCACACAGTTGATCACTAACAAAAAAATTGAGGACTTGTATTTATTAACAGACAGTCATCCTGTTTCTTTATATGAGGTTTTAAAGTGGATTAGGCTTGAGCTTAAACTTTCGCTGGAGAATCTCCCTATCCCAAATGGCATAAACGGAAAAAAACTTAGATCAGATATCTTACCAATGCTTAAATTTTCACTTAAGCATTCAGATTACAAAAGTGGGTACCATCAAATGATTGCTTCATTAGGTAAAACAAACGGATAGAGCATTGATTGATGATTGAGGCTAAGATAGAATGACGCGTTGAAGAATAAATAGGTGCGTAGCTCAGTTGGTTAGAGCACCACATTGACATTGTGGGGGTCGTTGGTTCGAATCCAATCGCGCCTACCATTTCTTCTTTAAACAAGCCTTTCTTGATTAACAAAAACCTTATAAGATTAAGGTTTATATATAAAATTTAATTATGCCAGATGTAAAATTACCCGATGGTTCGGTCAGACAATATAAAGAGCCTGTTAAAGTAGCTAATGTTGCCGGCGATATCGGTGAAGGATTACTTCGTGCTGCATTAGCTGGCGTTGTTAATGGCCAATTAGTTGAATTAAATTACGAAATTAATGAGAATGTAGACTTATCAATTATTACAGCAAAAAATTCAGAAGGTTTAGAGATTATAAGGCATTCAACTGCACATTTGCTTGCACATGCCGTTAAAGAACTTTATCCAGAAGTGCAAGTAACAATTGGGCCTGTTATTGATGATGGTTTTTATTACGACTTTTCTTATGAGAGACCATTTACACCTGAAGATCTGATTTTAATAGAAAAAAAGATGATGGAGTTAGTCAAACAAAATTTACCAGTAACTAAAAAAATAATCCCTAGAGATGAAGCAATCAAATTTTTTAAAAATAATGGCGAAAATTATAAAGCTGAAATTATTCAATCAATCCCTAGAGATGAAGAAGTTTCTTTATATTCACAAGGCAACTTTACAGACTTATGCCGAGGTCCTCATGCCCCCTCAACAGGGAAATTAAAAATATTTAAATTAATGAAAGTCGCAGGAGCATATTGGCGAGGTGATTCTAGCAATGAAATGCTCCAGAGGATTTATGGTACAGCTTGGGCATCAAAAGAAGATATGACTGCATACTTACTTCGCTTAGAAGAAGCAGAAAAGCGTGATCATCGGAAGCTAGGGAAGCAACTCGATTTATTTCATTTGCAAGACAATGCTCCCGGGATGGTTTTTTGGCATCCCAAAGGCTGGTCTTTATGGCTTCAAATAGAAAAATATATGCGGGATATGTTTCAAGAATATGGTTATCAAGAAATTAAAACTCCAACCGTTTTAGATAAGGGGCTATGGGAAAAATCGGGACATTGGGAAACCTACCATGACAATATGTTTACAACTTCTTCTGAAAATAGGGAGTATGCAGTAAAGCCTATGAATTGCCCAGGACACGTTCAAATATTTAATAATAATCTTCATAGCTATCG
>CAYTWX010000060.1:0-5249 GCA_964442085.1 uncultured Methylobacillus sp.
GGACACATGGATTAACAGTCCATTGCTCTACCAACTGAGCTATTGGGGAATATCTAAGAAAGCCAGCATTTTAGCACAAGAATGTATTAAGATTCTAGCCTTCTACCGCTTCTTTAATTCTTAGTAATGCTTCTTTTAAATTATCCATTGATGTAGCAAAAGATATTCTAAAGTAACCTTCTGCTCCAAAAGCAGATCCAGGGACAACTGCTACACCTTTAATGTCTAGTAAATAATCACAAAAAGCTATGTCATTAGCAATTTTAATTTTTCCTAATTTATGAAGCTTATTGATTGCTTTCTTTGCATAAGGAAATGAGTAAAAGGCACCTTGTGCTTTTATACAGTTAATCCCTTCAATACTATTAAATGCATTTACAACAAAATCATGTCTTTCCTTGAATGCATCAAGCATAGGGGTTATACATGATTGATCACCTAATAATGCAGCTTCTGCAGCAGCTTGTGAAATTGAAGTAGGATTTGATGTTGACTGCGACTGCAAAATAGTCATAGCTGAAATAATTTTTTTTGGTCCTGCAGCAAAACCAATTCTCCACCCTGTCATTGAGTAAGCTTTAGATACTCCATTAATAATAATGCAACGGTCTTGTAATCTTGGCTCTACCATGACTATATTGAAGAAAGGATGGTCATCAAGCCGTATATGCTCATAAATATCATCGGTCATTAATATGATATCTGGATAATTTATTAATATATCAGCTAATGCCTTAAGTTCAGTTTTTGAATAAGTTGAGCCGGTTGGATTCGATGGTGAATTAAGAACAACTAGTTTAGTTTTCTTATTAATTGATTGTCCCAGTTGGTCGGGAGTCACCTTAAAGGACTGTTCAATTCCGCAATGAATTAAGACTGGTGATGCACCAGTTAACTCTACAATATCAGTATATGAGACCCAATATGGCGTTGGAATAATTACTTCATCACCTGGATTTAATAACGCTAGAAAAAGATTGAAAATACATTGCTTTCCACCTACACCAACAATTACTTCATTTATTGCATACTCAAGACCATTATCACGTTTTAATTTTTTAACTACTGCTTTTTTTAGTGAGGGAAGACCTGAGACAGGTGTATATTTTGTTAGGCCATCATTAATAGCTTTTATGGCCGCTTCTTTTATAAAGTCTGGAGTATCGAAATCAGGTTCACCAGCAGCCAGGCCAATAATATCTTTACCCTCAGCTTTAAGCTTTGCTGCTTTGGCAGTGATAGCAAGGGTTGGGGATTCTTTTATACGACTGACACATTCTGATAAAGTTATATTAGACAAAATTTATTCCATAATCTAGTAAAAAAGTAATAAGTAATTTTACTTAAAAACTCACCAAGTACAAATAAATTTTTACAAATATAAGAAATTTTTTATTTACCTTGCTTTAAAATAACTGCTCTAACTCAATCCCTCTGACTTCATCAATCACTAATAAATCTTTTTGAATTTCTTTTGCTTTACTTAGATTCCCATTTCTATGATGAAGAAGGGCGGATCGAAATAAAGAGTCAGAATTATTAGTATCTAGATCAATTGATTTTTTATATGCAGATAAGGCAACTTCTGTATTCAATAAACTTTCATTTACAAAGCCATACTCATACCATGCTTCTGAATTCTGGTTTTCTTTTATTACCCATTCTTTAGTTATCTTCAATAAAACATTCCAATTTTCTTTTATTTTTGGGATTGCAATCCTTAGAAAATATGGTTTTTTATTTTCATCTTCTTCCCACAAAGCTTTACCTTTGATTAAAAATTTCTGTTGCTTTTCTTTTTTTCTTAGACTACTTAACCAGTCAATGGGCATTGCATAATAAGCGCCATAACCAGTCGGCTTAAATGTATTAATTCCAATTAAGTTACCATTCATATCAAATAATCCACTTCCGCTTGCACCTAAGCGAAATTTTGCTGAACTTAGTATAATTTTACCTTCGTCATAATCATAGGTAGAAACAACAACACCACCAGTGGTTAAAGGCACTGGTAATCCGCTAGAGTGTCCTATTGCCATTAAAGATTGCCCCTTCACTAAATTTTTACTACTACCAATTGATACTGAATCACGATTTAAGTTATGGAGATTAAGTAAACATAAATCACGCCATGCATCAACCCGGACATCAGTAATTGGGTAGCTTTCTTCCCCTTGAGAAACCCATGGAGCTTTTGTGTTTCTTAAAACATGACAATTAGTTATTACTTCTCCTTTTCCAACTATAACCCCAGATCCATATGCTAGACTTCCGCTTGCTGTATAACCTCTGACCATAACTATTGAGCCAAATGCTTTCATTAAGGCAGCTTGATCGTAGGCATTAACAAAAGAAGTGTGAATCAGAAGTATAAGTAAAGCAAAAGAATATTTCATATTGGTCCTATAGAATTTAATTAAATTATGTATTCTCGACTAATTGTATCTATTAAAGTTCTCAAACTGTTAAAATAAAATATTTTCTGAAGGTAAACCGTGAAGCAAAATTACCCCAATAGCTCATTTGAGTTGCACCAACCATTTAAACCCGCCGGCGATCAACCTAAAGCAATAAAGCAGTTAGTTCAAGGTATTGAGTCAGATGAAAAATTTCAAACGCTTCTTGGTGTTACTGGTTCCGGGAAAACCTTTACTATTGCAAATGTTATAGCCAAAACAGGAAGGCCCGCCATTGTGATGGCGCCAAATAAAACACTTGCGGCTCAACTTTATTCTGAATTCCGAGAATTCTTCCCAAACAACTCAGTAGAATATTTTGTTTCTTATTATGATTATTATCAACCAGAAGCATATGTGCCTGGCCGTGATGTCTTCATTGAGAAAGATTCGAGTATTAATGACCATATTGAACAAATGCGACTTTCTGCCACTAAGGCATTACTGGAAAGAGATGACTCAATAGTTGTTGCTACAGTTTCAGCTATTTATGGCATTGGTGATCCTGTGGATTATCAAGGAATGGTTTTATATATTCAGGTTGGTGAGAAGCTGCTCCAACGAAATATAATTTTACGTTTAGTTTCAATGCAATATACGAGAAATGATTTCGATTTTTCTCGAGGTTGTTTTAGAGTTCGTGGGGATGTTATTGATATCTTCCCCGCTGAAAATTCAGAAACAGCTGTTCGTATAAGTCTATTTGACGATGTTATTGAGTCAATTACTGCATTTGATCCACTAACTGGGCAATTATTTGAAAAAGCAAAACGTTTTACTGTTTACCCATCAAGTCATTACGTTACTCCGAGAGATACAACGTTAAAAGCGATTGAAAAAATTAAGATTGAGTTAGCTGAACGCACTAAAGAATTTATAGATCAAGGTAAGCTTGTTGAGGCTCAAAGAATTGAGCAAAGAACGAAGTTTGATATTGAGATGCTTAATGAGATTGGTTTTTGTAAGGGCATAGAAAATTATTCACGGCATTTATCAGGACGGAAAGCAGGAGATCCTGCACCTACATTACTAGACTACCTTCCTGATAATTCAATTATGATTATTGATGAGAGTCACGTGACAATTCCTCAAATAGGAGGTATGTCGAAGGGGGATAGAGCGAGGAAGGAGAATTTAGTGAATTACGGTTTTCGTTTACCCTCTGCACATGATAATAGACCATTAAGGTTCGAAGAGTTTGAAGCAATTATGCGCCAATGTATTTTTGTAAGCGCAACTCCAGCAGATTATGAGGAAACTCATTCAAAGATTGTCGTTGAGCAAGTAGCTAGACCAACTGGACTAATTGATCCAGAAATTGTTATTAAACCTGCTGATAGTCAGGTAGACGACTTGTTGAGTGAGATAAGAAAAAGAGTTGAACTCAAAGAAAGAACTCTGGTAACTACTTTAACTAAACGTATGTCTGAAGATTTAACAGATTACCTTACTGAGCATTCAGTAAAGGTGAGATACCTTCATTCCGAAATTGATACAGTTGAGCGGGTAGAAATTATTCGCGATCTCCGACTAGGTAAATTTGATGTGGTAGTTGGTATCAATTTACTTCGTGAGGGTTTAGATATCCCAGAGGTATCACTTGTTGCTGTTTTAGATGCTGATAAAGAAGGTTTTTTAAGGTCAACTCGCTCTTTAATTCAAACTTCTGGAAGAGCTGCAAGAAATTTGAATGGGAGTGTAATTTTTTATGCAAATAAAATGACTAAAAGTATGCAGGCTGCAATTGATGAAACACAAAGAAGAAGGAAAAAACAAATAAAATTTAATTTAGATAATAATATTACACCTGTCGGTATCATTAAAAAAGTTAAAGACATCATTGAAACTCTTGAGGACGTTGAAGAACATAAAAAAGAGCGGGCCTTAAAAAAAGAAAATAGAAAGTATGAAGATTTAACTGAGCCTGAGATGATTAAAGAAATTACAAAGTTAGAAAAAGCTATGCAAACTTCTGCTAGGAATTTAGAATTTGAGAAGGCTGCAAGCATAAGAGATCAGGTTAAATATCTAAAAGAACAAATATATGGCGCAAACATTAAAGATAAGATTTAATTTTTTAATGTCATTGATTTTATTACAAAAAACAATATAATACATATTCTTTAAATCCTTGCTTCACAACAATAAAGTTGGAGGCTATAACCATAGGGAATTTTATGCGAAATTATGAATTAGTATTTATTGTACATCCTGATCAAAGTGAACAAGTCCCTGCAATGATCGAAAAATATCAAGCATTAATCAAATCTAAAAAAGGCTTAATCCATCGCTTAGAAGACTGGGGAAGACTTCAGTTAGCATATCCAATACAAAAAATTCATAAAGCACATTACGTTTTAATGAACATCGAATGTGCATTGGAAACTCTAGCTGAGCTTGAGCACACTTTTAAGTTTAACGATGCAATTATCCGTCACCTTGTGTTTGCTACAAAAACATCTGTAAGTGCTCAATCACCAATGATGAGAGAAGAAAAGTCAAAGTCTTTGATAGGTGATAGCAAAGTTGAGGACAAGACAAAAAAAGAAACTGTTGAAAAACCTGCAAAAGATAAAGAGGGAGCATAAAGATGGCAAGAGAAATGTATAAAAGAAGACGGTATTGTAGATTTTCTGCAGAGGGAATTAGTGAGGTTGACTATAAAGATGTATCTTTGTTGAAAGATTTTATTACTGAGAATGGTAAATTGATACCAGCAAGAATAACTGGTACCAAGTCTAAATATCAAAGACAATTATCAACAGCTGTAAAACGTGCAAGATTTTTAGCACT
>CAYTWX010000061.1:0-5217 GCA_964442085.1 uncultured Methylobacillus sp.
CCTCAGTCAAATTCAAGAAGAGTCAAAGTTAAAAGAAGAGGAATTTTCTAATAAAAGAAATGAGTTATTTGCATCTGATAAATTAAACCAAGAAATTGATTTTAATATCAAATTAACAACAAATAAATGTAATGATTTAACTGAGAAGATAGAAGCTATTGATGTACAAAAAGTGAATCATGAAAAAATAATTGAAGATACTATTACTCAACTAAATGAAAATAGTTTTGAAACTTTTGAAGCTGATCTAAAGGTAAAAATAATAGAAAAAGAGAAAGCTGAAGAAAGTTTAAAAACTATTAGAGAAGTATTGACTTCAAAAGAAGAAACGCTAAAAGTATTAGAGTCTTCTCGTTTAGAAAAACAACATTCACTGAGCCCACTTCAGGAAAATCTTCAAGAAATAAAAATAGAAGAGCGTGAAAGCAAGGTCACTTTTGAACAATATTGTAGCGAATTAGAAAAGTCAGGTCTTGATGAGGATGAGTTGCTCAGTAAAATAAGTGGCGAGGATAGCTTGGCAAGTATTGAAGAAAAATGTATAAAAATTTCGGAGAAAATTGAAAGATTAGGCCCCGTTAATCTTGCTGCTATCGAAGAATTGAAGGTTATTGAGCAAAGAGAAGTGTATCTACAAAAGCAGATGGATGACCTTACTGAAGCATCTAACACCCTTATGCAAGCCATTCGTAAAATTGATTTAGAAACAAGAGAGAAGTTATCCCAAACCTACAAGACTGTGAACGATAACTTTAATTATTACTTTCAAGAATTTTTTGGAGGTGGTCAAGCTAAATTAGAACTTTTAGGTGATGAAATCCTAGATTCTGGATTTCAAGCTGTAGCGCAACCACCCGGTAAAAAAAATACATCAATTGTAAACTTGTCAGGTGGAGAAAAAGCTTTGACAGGTATTTCTCTAGTTTTTGCTTTATTTAAACTTAATCCAGCACCTTTTTGCATTATGGATGAGGTTGATGCTCCTCTAAGTGATGGCAATGTAGAAAAATTCTGCTCTATCGTAAAAACAATGTCAGAAGCAACACAGATTATTTTGGTAACACATCAAAAACCGACAATGGAAATGACTGACCAATTAATCGGCGTCACATCAGTTGAAAAAGGAATATCTCGTATTGTTGAGGTTAACTTGCAAGGTGTTGAAAAAGTAGGAGTTAAGAATTAAAATAATATTATGAGCGACGTTCAATTAACCCTACTATCACTTGGTTTTTTCATAATACTAATTATGATTTTACATAACTGGATTCAGTTAAGAAAACATAAGAAAAAAAACTCAAAAAAACCATATCAAAAGTCAGAAATAACAGATGATAATGATCCTCTATTCAATCAGGCCACCCCTATATTTGAAAGAGAAAAGCCTGTAAACCATAATGAAGATGGAAGCGCATCAGAACAACTTATAAGAGAAAACTTACCAAATGGTATATATAGAGAAACTGAGGCAGTTGCGTCTATTACAACAAAAATAATTCAGGAAGGCACTAAAAATTTACTTATTGATGAATTATCAAAAAATCCAGATGCTCGAATTTATGTTCGTAACAGCAATGAAATATGGACAACTGGTGAAGCTCTTGATGAAAGTATTCGGTTTGATCAAGTCTTAATAACTTTTTTACTAACATCAAGAAAAGGTGTTAAAACTGAAGATGACATCAATAGTTTCCAATCGTTTGTGTTGAGCTTAAAAGAAAGTTTGGACGGCTCACTTTTTTGGTTAGCAAATCAAGATATCAGCTTAGTATCAGTTGAGTTAGATAAATTTAGGATAGAGGTTGATCAGTCTTTATCTTTGAAGGTCATACCCAAATCTGACTCATCTTTTGAATCAGGTGCTCTGATTGAATTTTTTGAAAATCCTAAAATTATTTCTAATAAAAATGGATTCCATGAATTAAAAAATTCTACTTCTGAAATGAATAATATATGTCAATTACTATCTTTATCTGGGAAGAAGCTTGACATTAATACTGAAACTTTTTTACAGGGTATATTATTCAAAATGGATGTACCAAATACAAAAAACGTAACTTACTCTTTCAATGAGATGGTTAAATTAATTGATCTTGCCAAAGCAAAATTAAATGGTATTTTAGTTGATGTAAATAGCAATGAGCTTAATGATGAACAAATTAGTAAAATATACGTATTGCTTAAAGGTATTGAAGACAAGATGATTAAGAAAAATATTATGCCTGGAAGCAATTCAGCAAAAAATATATTTTCATAATATGCAAAATAAAATACAAGTAAAAAAAGAAATACAGATATTGAGAATTAAAATACAAGAACATTCTTATAAGTATTATGTTGACAATAATCCTACTCTTTCAGATTATGAGTTCGATTCTTTGTACCAAAAACTAATAAAGTTAGAAGAAGCTTTCCCAGAGCTAATAACCTCTGAATCGCCAACTCAAAGAGTAGGATCTGAAACAAACGAGGCTTTTAAACAGGTGAAACATCTTCAACCGATGCTTTCATTAAGTAATGTATTCACAGTTGATGATTTAATTGCTTTTGATAAAAGAGTATGCGATGAAATAGGAGTTACAGATGTTGAATACTCTGCTGAACCTAAGTTTGATGGCTTAGCTGTATCATTAATTTATGACGAAGGAAGATTCACTCTTGGCTCCACAAGGGGGGATGGTTATGTAGGTGAAGATGTTACCCATAACCTTAAGACAATAAAGACCATCCCTTTAAAGCTAGAAGGCGTTGATATGCCAAAAAAAATAGAGGTGAGAGGTGAGGTAGTTATGCTTATCAAAGACTTTGAATTACTCAACCATAAACAAGAAGAATCAGAGCAAAAATTATTTGCAAACCCAAGGAATGCAGCAGCTGGAAGTTTGCGCCAAATAAATTCTAGCCTGACCGCAAAAAGACCCTTGAGCTTTTTTGCATACAGTATTCATTTATTTGAAGACCAACATAAATTAAGCACCCATTCAAAAGGTTTAGAGTTATTAAAAGACTACAAAATTCCAACTTCTAATTTAGCCACAACAACTAGTGGAGTCGATGGCTTGCAAAATTATTATGACAAAATAGTTGGGATGCGAGGTAAATTACCATTTGATATTGATGGGATTGTTTATAAAGTAAATTCTTTGAATTATCAGGATGAATTAGGTTTTATCTCGAGAGCACCTAGATGGGCCACAGCGCATAAATTTCCAGCTGAAGAGGCAGAGACGCTCGTGTTAGATATAACAGTGCAAGTAGGACGGACTGGCTCAATAACGCCTGTTGCTAGATTGAAACCAGTTAATGTTGGTGGAGTTCAAGTCACTAATGCAACACTTCATAATGAAGACGAACTTAAAAAAAAGGGTGTGCACATTGGTGATTACGTAAGTATAAGGAGGGCAGGGGATGTTATCCCTGAAATAGTAAGAGTAATTAAAGAAAAAAGATCTGATTTAGTCAAGATATTCAATATGCCGAAGTTTTGCCCTGTTTGCAAAACAATGCTTTTGAAAGAGGTGGGCGAAGCAGTTTTGCGATGCCCTAATGGTTTGTCTTGTAGTGCTCAAAAGAAACAAGGATTTATGCATTTTTGCTCGAGAAAAGCTATGGATATAGAAGGTCTTGGGGAGAAAATTGTTGACCAGCTAATAGAAGAAAAACTTATAAATAACTTTTCTGATATATATAGACTTAAGCATGAGCAATTAATTGAGCTAGAAAGGTTTGCAGAGAAATCAGCAGAGAATCTAATCGGTGCAATTGAGAAGTCAAAAAAAACAACCTTAGCTAAATTAATATACGCACTTGGTATAAGGAATGTAGGGGAAGCTACAGCATTCGATCTAGCAGGGCACTTTAAATCACTTCAAAAAATAAAAGTAGCAAGCATAGAGGAGTTAGAAAATATCCCAGATATTGGGCCAACGGTTGCAAAATCTATCAATCATTACTTTAATGCCACAGAAAATTATTCACAGTTGATGGCTATTTTGGATTCAGGAGTGTTCTTTGAAAAAATAATGGCTGATACTTCGAAGCAAAGTAACGAACTAAATGGGATGATATTTGTCCTTACAGGTACGTTACCATCACTTAAAAGAGAAGCAGCAAAAAGCTTAATATTAAATTGTGGTGGGAAAGTTGTAGGTAGTGTTTCTAAAAAAACTGACTATCTTGTTTCAGGCGCAGATGCCGGAAGTAAGTTAGATTTGGCCGAGAAATTAGATGTAAAAATTATTAATGAGTCAGAATTACTAATCTTAACTAAAAATATTGGATCATAATGAAATTAGAAAATACATTAAGTTTTATAATTATATTACTGTTTACAAGTAATATTTATGCATATGATAAAAAAAATCCATGTGAAGTATTAATTAACGATGGAAAAAATTTAGCAGCAATTGATGCAGCAAAGAAGATGGAAGGGCAATATGATAAGAACTTCTGCTTGGGAAAAGCTTATTACAATGAAAATATGTACAAATTAGCTATGAAATCATTTGATGATAGTGAAGAATATTCTGATTTACCAGCAGACCAAATGTTTTCAATACTATACAAAGGAGCAGTTCAAAGGGATATGGGGAATTTGAGCATCTCATCAAAAACATTCACACGCGGTCTTGAAACTGCCAAATTGGGTAATAGTAAGTACTTACAAATGGAAAGAAGGTTTCTTTATCAGCTAGGTGAAAATGGCCTTATTAGTAATAACTTTGATGAATCTATTGATTTTTTCTCGAAGTCGATTGTTATATCTGTAAATGATGATGAGAGAGCGTCTGGGTTCAATGCACTTTCTAAAGCTTACTATGGAAAAAAGAAGATTAATAGGTCTATTGAGTATGGCGTAAAAGCTTCTAATATGTATCTCAAGATTGGCGCTTTAAGCGAATATGCAGATTCTCAGTTTTTACTTGCTAGCTACCATTTGGAGGATAATGCCCCTGATCGCTCATTAAAGCTTTTAGTTAAGCTTGAAAAGTTCGCAATTGATAATGGCAGTCAATATTATGAGGCGAGATCACTCTTGAAGCAGTCAATTGTTTATAAAAGTACCGGCGACATTAAGAAAGCTGATATTAAACATGAAAAAGGTATGGGCATTGCTAAAGTAATTGGAGCTAAGGACTTATTACCAACAGGTCAATAATGTTTTCTATTTTACATAATATACATTATACGAAGTAATATGCATTAGATATCAATGAT
>CAYTWX010000062.1:0-5086 GCA_964442085.1 uncultured Methylobacillus sp.
GCGCTAGGAACAATGAGAAATTATTTTCACCAAAGCTAAACTGTATTTGTGTAAGGCTCTCTCTGATTGGTGAGAGAAGTCCAAATAAATATAAAGCCACTATTATCCAAACTAATGAAGCAATTGTATTTTCGAGAGCTCGAATCCATGGTCTTGGCTTAATAATATATCTAATAAAATAAACACCTAAACGAATAATAATAAGAGCATTCACTAGGCTTATAGCGATATGTAAAATTGGTGCTGACTGAAAAGTGTCCAGGTATATCTTCGAGAGAAAAAGTACAATTAAAATAATAATAGGTGAAATTATTCTAACTAAACCATCAGTTGCCATTTTCCAATTATTCTTAGTTGAGTCAACAACATAATTTTTAATGACTTGATTTGTGAATAAAGATAGGCCTAATGCAATTAAAATAGCAGACAGTTGTAATAACGTTGTCATCGACAATAAAAAATCTAGACTAAAATTATTTTTAATAAATTCAAATTTATTCATAATTTAATTATAATAAAACTAGGGTAGCCAGCCCTAAAAATATAAAGAAACCGCCACTATCTGTCATTGCGGTTATTAGAACACTTGAGCCCACAGCTGGATCTTTACCCATACGGTTCAATACAAGAGGTATCATAACACCCATTATTGCCGATAAAATTAAATTCAATATCATTGCGCCAGTCATTACATATCCTAATTGTATATTCCCATAAAGTAGAAATGCAAACATTCCTAAAACACTTCCCCATAGGATTCCATTTAACAACGCCACTCCAACTTCTTTAAACATAAGTAAGCGTATGTTGCTAAATGTGACCTGACCTAATGCAAGTGCTCTTACAATCAGTGTTGTGGTTTGATTACCAGAATTACCTCCAATACCAGCAACAATTGGCATTAAAGCAGCGAGGGCAACAACTTTTTCAATTGATCCTTCAAATATTCCAATTACTCTTGATGCAATAAGTGCTGTAACCAAATTAATTGCTAACCAAGCCCAACGGTTCTGAACTGATTTCCATATAGATGAGAACATATCCTCATCCCTTAGTCCTACCATAGAAAATTTCTCATTTTCTGTCTCATCACGAATGTAATCCATTACTGCATCAACGGTTAGTCGACCGAGTAATTTTCCTGTCTCATCAACAACCGGCGCTGTAACAAGATCATAACGCTCAAATGCGTTTGATGCTTCATGGGCTGTATCTTTTGGCTTAAAAGTAACCGCATCAGTGGCCATTACATCTTTAACAATTGACTGTGACTCACCAACCAAAATTCTCTCTAAAGGTAATACACCGAGAATTGATCCAAACCGATCCACTACGAACAATTTATCAGTATGATCGGGTAACTTTTTTATTTTCCTAAGGTAATTTAGCACTACTTCTAGACTTATATCATCACGAATTGTTGCAATGTCAAAGTCCATTAATGCCCCGACTGATTCATTAGGATATGATAGCGCTGATTCCAATCTTTCTCTATTTTGTACATCTAGACTTTCAAGTAAATCATTTAAAACGTCGCCGGGAAGATCACTAGCTATATCTGCAATTTCATCTGTATCTAATTGTTCTGCAGCAGCTAATAACTCAGTGTTATCCATGTCTGCTATCAGGGTTTGTCTTACAACATCAGAAACCTCTACGAGAATATCACCATCATTCTCTGACTTTACTAACTCCCAGATTGCCAATCTTCTCTCTAGCGGTAAAGCTTCAAGAATATCAGCAACATCAGATGAGTGAAGATTATTCAATAAGCTCTTAAGGGTCTTTAGACTTTCTTTGCTTGCCAAATTCTTAATTAATTTATACTTTTCTGCATCTGTAAAGCTCAATATATTTTCTGACTCACCTTGCTGTTTAAGTAAGAAATCGATTTGTTCTAAGATTTTTGTTAGGCTTTCTATTTTTTCAGTGTTTTTTTTCATATTTTTATTAGCTTAACTATCAATACTGTTTATATCTATTATATTGATTTTTCATTAAGTTTAATCAAAATAATAAAAAAGCCAGCAAAGCTGGCTTTTTTATTATTTAATTTAATCATAATTTTACTTTTTTGCTTTAGCTTCTTTACTTTCTTTTTTATCTGTAGAATCAGTTTCTACTTCTTTAACAATCTTAGGTTCAACTGCTTTTGTCTTTACATCTTTATTTTCTACTACTGGTCCATCTAATGGGCGATCTACAAGTTCAATATAGGCCATAGGTGCATTATCACCCTTACGAAAACCACATTTTAATATTCGTGTATAACCACCATTTCTTTCACTATATCTAGGCCCAATCTCACCAAATAGCTTCACAACAATATCTCTATCTCTTAATCGGCTGAATGCAAGCCGTTTATTATGTAAGCTTGAATCTCTACCAAGAGTAATTAATGGTTCAGCAATTTTTCTTAGTTCCTTAGCCTTTGGTAAGGTAGTCCTAATTATCTCATGTTTCAATAATGAGTTTGCCATATTCTTAAACAAAGCTTTTCTGTGGCTACTTGTCCTGTTGAGCTTTCTATGTTTTTTTCCGTGTCGCATTTTATTACTCCATATTCTTTCTGATTATGCTGTCTCTGCACCAGCCGGTGGCCAGTTTTCAACAGGCATTCCTAATGATAGGCCTTTTGTACTTAAAATATCTTTAATCTCATTTAGTGATTTTCTTCCTAAGTTTGGTGCTTTTAATAAATCACTTTCATTTCTCTGAACTAAATCACCGATATAATGAATATTTTCCGCTTTTAAGCAATTTGCTGACCTCACTGTTAGCTCGAGATCATCTACTGACCTTAGGAGTAAAGGGTCAATAACTGGTGCTTGTTGAACTTCTACTTCCGTTAATTCACTTTCAAGATTAGCAAATACAGATAATTGACCCATTAGGATTCTTGCTGCATCTCGAATTGCTTGTTCCGCATCAACTACACCATTTGTTTCTACATCCATAATTAACTTATCTAAGTCAGTGCGCTGCTCAACTCTAGCACTTTCAACAACATAACTAACTTTTGTGATCGGGCTAAAAGACGCATCAATCATAATAAAGCCTAGTACGTTATCACTTTCTGAGCCCTTAGTCCTGGCTGGTACAGGCTGATAGCCTCTTCCCATCTCTACTTTAGCTTCGATATTTAATTTACCGCCTTTATTAAGATGTGCAACAATATGGTCTGGATTTATAACGTCCACATCAGGGCCGACATCAAAATCACCAGCAGTTACAGGACCTTCTTCATTTTTATTTAGTGTAATTGTAGCTTCAGATTTATTGTGCATCCTTAAAGCTATTTTTTTAATATTAAGAAGCACATCTACCACATCTTCCTGAACACCATCTAAGGTTGAATATTCATGAACTACGCCATCAATTTTAACCTGTGTAATAGCAAATCCAGGGATTGATGAAAGCAGGACTCTTCTTATTGCATTTCCTAATGTAAACCCAAAACCTCTTTCCATTGGCGAAATAACTACCTTCGCTCTTTCAGGTCCAATTATGTCTACATCGACTACGCTAGGCTTTAAATATTCTGTTGGGTTAATTTCCATAAAGTATCCTTTTTTTATTGTTACTTAACTAAATTATTTTGAATAAAGCTCAACAACTAATGACTCATTAATTGTTGCAGGAAGATCGTCACGTTCAGGCTTGTTCTTAAATAATCCTTTAAACGCCTTTATGTCGACTTCTAACCATTCTGGAAAGCCTCTTTCTTCTGCGGCCTCTAGAGCAGCCTTAATTCTTAATTGATCTTTTGAATTGCTATCAATAGAAACTTCATCACCTGGCTTAACTTGGTATGAAGGTATGTTTACTCTCTTACCATTCACAAGAATACTATTATGTTTTACAACTTGACGTGCTTCTGTTCTTGAAGCGCCCATTCCCATTTTGTAAGTTACATTATCTAATCTGCACTCAAGTAATTGTAAAAGATTCTCGCCAGTTATTCCTCTCCTTCTATCTGCTTCAGCATAATAACCACGGAATTGCTTTTCTAAGATTCCATACATTCTTCTTAGCTTTTGTTTTTCTCTTAGCTGAACACCATAGTCAGAAAGGCGAGAAGCTCTTCTTTGTCCGTGTTGTCCAGGCGGGTAATTTCTTTTTTCTATTGCGCATTTGTCAGTAAAGCATTTTTCACCTTTAAGAAAAAGTTTTTCACCTTCTCTTCGGCACTGACGACATTTTGGGTCAAGATTTCTAGCCAATTCTATTCTCCTATTAGTTTCTTACAACTAAACAAAATTAAATTCTTCTCTTCTTTGGTGGTCTACATCCATTGTGAGGCACTGGTGTTACATCCTGAATGCTTGTTATTTTTAAACCTACTGAATTTAGAGCTCTTACAGATGATTCTCTTCCTGGGCCTGGCCCTTTAATCCTAACTTCAATATTTTTTACGCCAAATTCTTGCGCCGCTTTTCCAGCTGCTTCGGCTGCAACCTGTGCCGCAAATGGAGTACTTTTCCTTGACCCCTTAAATCCGGCCCCGCCAGAAGTAGCCCATGACAAAGCATTTCCTTGTCTATCGGTGATCGTAATAATGGTGTTATTAAAAGAAGCGTGTATATGAGCTATACCTTCTACAACACTTTTTTTAACTTTCTTTTTTACTCTTATATTATCTTTTGCCATTCTGATTTACCCTTTATTATTTCCTAATTGCACGTATAGGACCTTTTCTAGTTCTTGCATTATTTTTTGTATTTTGCCCTCTAACTGGCAAACCCCTTCGATGCCTTACACCTCTGTAACAGCCCAGATCCATTAGACGCTTAATATTCATCTGCACTTCTCGTCGAAGGTCTCCTTCAACTATAAAGCTATTTAATTGATCCCTTAGCTTTTCAATATCAGCCTCATTCAAATCTTTGAGTTTTGATGTCACTTCAATGCCAGCAGCAGCACATATTTTTTTAGCTGTTATTCTACCAACACCATAGATAGATGTTAATGCTATCTCGGTATGCTTATTATCTGGTACATTTACTCCTGCAATACGGGCCATACACAATACTCCAATAAAAACGGCATTATTTCAATAAAGCCTTAAATTATAACTATTTTTTGC
>CAYTWX010000063.1:0-4951 GCA_964442085.1 uncultured Methylobacillus sp.
CTCCATACTGTAAAGCATTTAATAAAAATCCAAATTTATCTTTCGCATCTTCATCGGAAATTCCTAGCGCTTTAAATACTTTAGATTGTAGGTCTGATTTGTGAATACGAATTGATCCACCGCCCATCTCCCAACCATTTATAACCATGTCATATGCCTTTGATAAGCATTTTTCAGGATCTGATTCAAGATACTCTTCATGCCCATCTTGCGGCGCAGTAAACGGATGATGAAGAGCATTCCAAGTCTTTGATGTTTCATCATAATCAAACATTGGAAAATCAACTACCCATAATGCTGCCCATTCTTTATCGTTAAGATGATTCTTTTCATGGCCAATCTTTACTCTTAATGCTCCTATAGCTTCATTAACTATCTTTGCTTTATCTGCGCCAAAAAAGATTAAATCCCCATTTTCTGAATTAGTTTTTTCAATAATTGCTTCTAGTGCCTTAGTATGTATATTTTTCACAATCGGACTTTGAAGGCCTTCTTCATTTAAAAGAGATTTGTCTTTAATTTTAATATAAGCCAAGCCTTTAGCTCCATAAATTTTTACAAATTCAGTGTAAGCATCGATTTCTGAACGAGATAAATCTGCTCCACCGGGAACTCGAAGAGCAGCGACTCTTCCATTTTCTATATTTGCAGCAGAAGAAAATACTTTAAAATCAACATCTTGCATTTCTTTAGTTATTTCAGTTAATTCAAGAGTTACTCTTAAATCAGGCTTATCAGAGCCATATCGACTCATCGCTTCCTTATACGATATTTTAGGGAACGAATCATCAGATAAATTAATTTTTAAGACTTCTGAATATACTTTTTTAATCATTTTTTCAGAAATTTCAATAATTTTTTCTTCATCAATAAATGATGCTTCGATGTCAATTTGAGTAAATTCAGGTTGACGATCAGCCCGCAAGTCTTCATCTCTAAAACATTTAGCAATCTGATAATATCGGTCAAAACCAGATACCATTAGTATTTGTTTAAACAGTTGGGGGGATTGCGGTAAAGCAAAAAATTCACCGTGGTGAACTCTTGATGGTACCAAATAATCTCGAGCTCCTTCAGGAGTACTTCGATTTAATATTGGAGTTTCTAATTCAATAAATCCTTCTTGATCTAAAAAATTTCTTACACTTTTTGAAGTACTGTTTCTTAATTTAAGATTTTTTTGCATCACATCACGTCTTAAATCAATAAAGCGATATTCAAGCCGAACAGCTTCTGAAATTTTATCGTCATCCAACATAAATGGTGGGGTAAGAGACTCATTTAGAATCTCGACCTTGGAAGCTAACATTTCTATTTCTCCCGAAGGTAAGTTTGAGTTAATCGTTCCCTCAGGTCTCAGTCGAACCTTACATGTAACCTTTAATACAAATTCACTTCTAATTTTTTCAGCAATACTAAAAGCTTCAGGAGTATCGGGATCAATAACTATCTGAGCTAATCCTTCTTTATCTCTTAAATCAATAAAAATTACACCTCCATGATCTCTTCTTCTGTGAGCCCAGCCGCAAAGGACTACCTCTTTATTTTCATGTTTTTTATTTAATTCACCACAATAATGCGTTCTCATCTAAATTTTCTTCCAAAAGTAATTATTTTTTTTGATTAAGTTTCTTGCCTGTAGGAACCACGCCCATTGAGATAACATATTTAAGCACTTGGTCTACACTAATATCTAACTCGACAACTTTATTTTTCGGCACCATTAATGTATATCCAGATGTTGGATTAGGTGTCGTTGGTACGTAGACATTCACATACTCACCTTTTATATCCTTTGTTATTATCTCATCTGGCTCTCCAGTTATAAATGCAAAAGTATACGTACCAGCGATTGGAAATTCAATTAAAACTGCTTTACTAAATGCCTCCCCTGAGCTTGAAAGTAAAGTGTCTGAAACCTGTTTAATACTCTTATAAATTGACTTAACAAAAGGAAGTCGATTAAGGAGTACTTCATACAAGCCAATAAGTTTTTTACCAAAAAAGTTATTGGCGATTATGCCGGTAACTACAATTATAATAAACGTTAGAACCACACCAAAACCAAAGACTTCAGTTCCTAGAAGATAATCTGGCCTAAGAGTTTCTGGTAGTAAAAATAATATTTGATCTAAAAACTTAATCAAAGAAAACAGAACCCAAAATGTTAAAATGAGGGGAATTAAAACCAACAAGCCTGTTAAAAAGTTTTTCTTAATCATTATTTTTTTGAAGTTTCAGTTTTAGTTTTAGTTTTATCATTATTGATTTTAACACTCTCCGGCTTAGGTTTATTTTTGAAGTCTGTTTCGTACCACCCTGATCCTTTAAGCTTAAAGTGAGGAGCAGAAACTTGCTTCTGAAATGTTTTATTATTACAAGCAGGGCAGTTTAGCAAAGGTTCGACTGACGATTTTCCGAGGATATCATCTTGATGCTCACAATTAGAACATAGGTATTCGTATAAAGGCATTTTATAAAACTCTTACTAAAATGGAATATCATCGTCAGGAAGTTCAAGAGTAGGCTCACTAGATGGGCTTGCATTTACATCATTTTTATTTGCTCTTGCTGGCTCCTGGTTAAAATCATCGCCCGAATTACTTGACTCACTAACTCGACTATCTCTGCCTCCTAACATTTGCATAGTATCTGCAACAACTTCTGTCGTATATCTATCTTGACCTTCTTTAGTCTGCCACTTTCTTGTTTGAAGGCTGCCTTCAACAAAAATTGAGCTACCTTTTTTTAAGTACTCGCCAGCAATCTCGGCCAATTTTCTATACATCACAATATTATGCCAGTCTGTTTTTTCTTTTTTTTCTCCTGAAGCCTTATCTTTCCATGAAGTACTTGTAGCAATACTAAAATTACATACTGAGTCTCCATTAGGAAAGGTTCTTACTTCCGGATCTCTCCCTAAGTTACCTAGTAACATTACTTTATTAACTGACGGCATATTTTCTCCTATTCATTATCTAAATAATTACTACTTTCCCATATCTAATTGACTTAATATTTTCCTAGATGGCATTTTCATAGATATAAATAAAAACAACCAAAGTTATTATAAGTAGACTACAAAATAAAAAAGCACCTTGATAACTATAAAAACTTGCGATCAATCCGCCAAGTGATCCACCAACAAAAATACCTATAAAATGTAAATATATTATACACCCCTAATGCTAAACCTCTCCTTTGAATTGGTACCAACTTACTAACTAAACTTGGTTTCTGATGGCAATATTCGCTTATATAGATACAGTCAAAAATAAAACTTTAGTTTCTAAATTTAAGATTATAAAATATAATATCAGGTTGCTCCCTAAAAAAGATAAGATTAAATGGATTACATAAAAATTAAAGGGGCCCGTACCCATAACTTAAAAAATATTTCACTAGACCTCCCTAGAAATAAACTAATAGTTATTACAGGTCTATCTGGATCTGGAAAGTCGTCACTAGCTTTCGATACGCTCTACGCTGAAGGCCAAAGAAGGTATGTTGAGTCCTTGTCTGCATACGCTAGGCAATTCTTGGACCGAATGAATAAGCCTGATGTGGATATGATTGAAGGGTTGTCTCCTGCAATATCAATTGAGCAAAAATCAACTTCACACAATCCAAGATCAACAGTTGGAACGGTGACTGAAATTCATGATTACTTACGCTTGCTATATGCTCGAGCTGGAGACCCATACTGTCCCAATCATAAAATAAAACTTGAAGCACAAACCGTCTCACAAATAGTTGATCAACTTTTATCCCTCCCAGAAGATTCAAAAATTATGATTCTTGCGCCTGTGGTAAACAATCGCAAAGGTAGTCACATAGATTTAATTGATGAGTTAAGAGCACAAGGATTTATAAGGATTCGGTTAGATGGGACTATCTACGAGATAGACAATATTCCAACAATTCAAAAAAATACAAAACATCAATTAGATGTTGTAATTGATAGAATCAAGATTCATCATGATATTAAACAACGTATAACTGAATCGGTCGAGACAGGTCTAAAAATAGCTGATGGTAAAATTGTTTCTGTCAATATGGATAGTGAAGAAACTCAGCTATTTTCTGCAAAATTTTCATGTCCTCATTGTGACTATGCGTTAACAGAGTTAGAGCCAAGATTATTTTCTTTCAATAACCCAATGGGGGCATGTCCCGACTGTGACGGATTAGGAAATAAAAACTTTTTTGATGCAACTCGTGTTGTAGCTTTTCCTCAACTTCCTTTATCATCTGGTGCCATTAAAGGTTGGGATAAGCGTAATCAATTTTATTATCAAATGTTAAGTAGCCTCGCACAACATTATGATTTTGACCTTGAAATACCTTATCAAGATTTGCCAGATAACATCCAAAAAATTATCTTATTTGGAAGTGATAAAGAACAAATAGAGTTTAGTTATTTCAACGAACACGGATCTATAAATCAAAGGAAACATCCTTTTGAAGGAATAATAAATAACTTCAAAAGGCGCTACCAGGAAACTGATTCGAGTGCTGTTCGTGATGAACTTGCAAAGTATTTAAGTAATCAAGAGTGTCCTTCGTGCAAAGGGACTCGTTTAAGAATTGAGGCAAGGAATGTACTCGTTGGCGATTTAAATCTTCATGAAATTTGTCAGTTTCCCCTTAAAAAATCATTAGAGTTTTTTAATAATATTAAATTAGCAGGTTTCCGTGCTCAAGTCGCCAGTAAAATAATCCTGGAAATACAAAATAGACTAAATTTCTTAATAGATGTTGGCCTCGACTATTTATCTCTTTCAAGATCGGCGGAGACTCTGTCGGGGGGTGAAGCGCAAAGAATAAGATTAGCCTCCCAAATTGGCAGTGGTTTAACAGGGGTAATGTATGTTTTAGATGAGCCTTCTATTGGGCTTCACCAAAAAGATAATGACAAACTGCTTCAGACCCTTAGAAACCTTAGGGATAT
>CAYTWX010000064.1:0-4876 GCA_964442085.1 uncultured Methylobacillus sp.
CTCCGCCATGAAATTTTATAGCTCTAATAGTGGCCACGATAACTACCAAATCAGGGGCAATCCCAGTTTTCCTACATTTTATGTCAATAAATTTCTCTGCTCCTAAATCGGCGCCGAAACCAGCTTCAGTTACAACATAATCTGCAAGATCTAACCCCATCTTTGTTGCTATGAAAGAATTACAGCCATGCGCAATATTTGCAAATGGGCCGCCATGGATAAGTGTAGGTGTTTTATTCAGGGTTTGCACTAAATTTGGCATGAAAGCGTCTTTAAGTAAGGCTGTCATTGCTCCATTAGCCTTAATATCTTTGGCAAGAATTGGTTCCATTTTGGGGTCAAGATTTTTTGCAACTTCGATCTCACCCAATCTTTTATTTAAATCATCAATTGAATTTGCTAAACAAAAAATTGCCATAATTTCACTTGCTACAGTAATATCAAATCCAGTTTTATAATCTAAGTTATTTCCAGAAATTGAAATATGCCTTAGTGCTCGATCATTCATATCCAGACATCTCTTAAATGATATTCTTGATTTATCAATGCCTAACTCATTCCCGTGAAAGATATGATTATCAATCATCGCTGCCAGCAAATTATTAGCTGAAGTGATTGCATGAAGATCCCCTGTGAAATGAAGGTTAATATTTTCCATAGGAACTGCTTGAGAATAGCCACCGCCTGTTGCGCCTCCTTTCATTCCAAATACAGGCCCCAAGGAAGGTTCTCGTATACAAATCAAAGCTTTCTTTTTTAATTGCGTTAAAGCATCTGCTAGGCCGATAGTTGTAGTTGTTTTACCTTCTCCTGCTGGGGTTGGGCTCATCGCTGTCACTAATATTAGCTTTGATTTCTTATTAGATTGGGCACTAATTTTATTGGGATCAATTTTAGCTATATACGGACCATATGAAAGCAAGGCATCCTGGGAAATACCAATGCCCTTTGCAATCTCTTTAATAGGGGTCAAAGTTGCTTCTCTTGCGATGTCTAAATCTGATTTCATAGTTAGCCTTTTTATATTATTTTAAAGAGTTGATTTAACTCTAAAATGTTTTAAGATTAAGGTAAATAGATAATTACTTAATTTAATAATAAGATTTACTTAATGATTAAATTTCCCCAAGCATTAAAACTGAATACAATTACTTAAATTATTTCTTTAAAAAATTTCTTAAGTCAAAGTCGGTGATGTCAGGGGTAAACATTTTTATAAAATCATATACAAGACCCCTAACAAAAGTCTCTTTTCTAATACCGATATAAGTTGTACTCGTTGGAAATAGATGGCTGACATCTCTAATCTCTAAAGTTGAATCTTTATTTTTATCATATGCCATTTCAGCAATCAACCCAACCCCTAAATTTAATTCTACATAAGTTTTTATTACGTCCGCGTCAATTGCAGTAAGCATAATATTAGGACTTATATTTGCCTCTTTAAAAACCTTTGAGACAATAGTGCTACCTGTAAAAGCATAGTCGTATGTAATCATTGGGTATGAAGCAATTTTTTGCAGTGTAATTTCTTTAATACTTGATAGTGCATGATTTTTTGGAAAAACTAAGACTCGATTCCACGAATAACAGGGTATACAAATAATATTTGCATTATGTCCGATTGACTCAGTCGCTATTCCAACATCAGCATCGCCCTTCAAAATTTGCTCGGTAACCTGAGAAGGATCTCCTTGGTGAATATTTAAATCAATTTTAGGGTATTTCTTAACGAAAGCCTCAACAACTTTTGGTAGCTTGTACCTTGCTTGAGTATGAGTCGTCGCAATAGTAAATGAACCAGTATCATCATTCCCATGTTCGTGAGAGATATTTTTTATATTAGAAACCTCTCTAATAATTTCTGAAATTGATTTATATAAATCATTTCCAGCATTACTCAGTCCAGTTAATCTCTTACCGTTCCTTTGGAAGATTTTTATACCTATCTCATCCTCTAAAAGTTGAATTTGTTTGCTAACTCCAGGTTGGGAAGTGTGTAAAAATTCGGCAGCCTTAGAAATATTAAAATTATTTTGGACTATTTGGTAAACACATCTTAATTGTTGTAATTTCATATATTTAAAAGTTATATAGATAGATTAATTTATTATTAAAATAGTATATCAAAATCTGATATATTTCATTCAAATTAAATAAAATTTATTATTATGTATGAACATTGAGTATATTCTTTCTGGTTTTTTTGTTGGACTTTTAGTTGGGTTAACTGGTGTTGGTGGTGGCTCATTAATGACTCCCCTTTTAGTTCTAGTATTTAAATTTCCAACTGCTATTGCAATTGGTACAGACCTTCTTTACGCTTCAATTACAAAATCAGCAGGGGTTATTTCACATTCTCGTTTAGGAAATATTGAGTGGAGGATTGTAAGAAATTTAATGCTGGGAAGTATTCCGGCATCATTTTTAATGACTTATTATTTAAAAGGGATTGATTTATACGCATATGAAAATGTGAAAATTATTAATTTTTCTTTAGGGCTAGCTCTAATTTTAACGTCGATTGCTGTTATATTTCAACCTCTAATATCTAAAAAAACAGGTGTGCAGAAGACAAGGGCTTTGAAAAATACTACTATTCTGACTATCTTATTAGGTTTATCATTAGGGGTACTAGTTACATTAACCTCAGTTGGTGCAGGTGCTATGGGTGTAACCGCACTACTTTTGCTTTACCCGAAAATGAGTATAAAAAAAATAGTCGGCACTGATATTGCGCATGCTGTTCCATTAACTCTTTTTGCAGGCCTAGGGCATTGGAATTTAGGTACGGTTAATACTTACTTATTGTTATCATTGCTGATAGGTTCAATACCAGGGATATGGTTAGGGAGTAATTTAAGTTCGAAAATTGATGAAAAATGGTTACGATACATCTTAGCCATTGTTTTATTAATTGTTGGTATTCAATTAATTAAGTAATAAAAGGTTTACATGTATAAATACGATCAAATTGATCAAAAAATAGTTAACGAAAGAGTTGACCAGTATCAGGGACAACTCAAACGTTTCTTAAATAAGGAATTGTCAGATGAGGAGTTTAGACCGCTTAGACTTCAAAACGGACTTTATATTCAGCGGCATGCACCAATGCTAAGAGTTGCTATACCTTATGGACTTTTGTCATCAAAGCAACTTAATAAATTAGCTGATATCTCTGACAAATATGATCGCGGATATGGTCACTTTAGTACAAGACAAAATATTCAATTTAATTGGCCGAAATTAGAAGAGACTCCAAATATATTAAGAGAGTTAGCTGAGGTAGAGATGCATGCAATCCAAACTTCGGGTAACTGTATTAGAAATATTACTACAGACCAATTTTCTGGCGTTACTAAAGATGAAATTATTGATCCTAGGCACATAGCAGAAATTATCCGTCAATGGAGTACATTTCATCCTGAATTTGCCTTACTTCCAAGAAAATTTAAAATTGCCGTTACTGGCGCAAAACAAGACCGTGCATTAGTGCAATGTCATGATATTGGTCTGGAATTTTTTATCAATAAAAATAAAAGAATGGCTATAAAGGTTTGGGTAGGTGGTGGACTAGGTAGGACCCCAATTATTGGATCTGTTATAAAGAATGAACTTGGATGGGAACATATCTTGACATATTGCGAAGCAATATTACGAGTTTATAATCTATATGGCCGCAGAGATAATATGTACAAAGCTAGAATTAAGATATTAGTAAAATCTCTTGGAATAGATGCATTTAAAGAGCTGGTTGAAAATGAATGGCAGTATATAAAAAATGGGCCAAATACTATAAATACAGAAGAGCTTAATCGGATAGGAGAATTTTTTTCCGAACCAAATTACAAAAAAAATATAAAAAGTAACCTATCTGACTACATAGATGAAAAAGCTTTTGGTCAGTGGTTGTCTAAATGTACGAATATTCACAAAAAGAAAGGTTATCGTGCTGTTACTTTTTCTTTAAAAGAAACAGGTAGAGCTCCAGGGGATGCTTCATCATCTCAAATGAGGGCGGTTGCAGATTTATCAAATGAGTATAGCTTTGGTGAAATTAGAGTCTCGCATGAGCAAAATTTAATCCTAGCGGATGTTCAAGAAGACAAATTACATGATTTGTGGAGTAAGGCCAAAGACCACCACTTGGTGACTCCTAACATAGGCCTTTTAACAGATATTATATGTTGTCCTGGAGGTGACTTTTGCTCGTTAGCTAATGCCAAAAGTATCCCAATTGCACAATCTATTCAAGATCTCTTTGATGATATGGATTATTTACATGATATTGGACATTTAAATCTAAACATCTCAGGCTGCATGAATGCATGTGGACATCATCATGTCGGCCATATAGGTATATTAGGTGTTGATAAAGACGGAAGTGAATGGTACCAAGTGACTCTTGGCGGAAATCAAGGTAATTTTGCAAGCATTGGGAAGGTAATTGGGCCCTCTTTTTCTGCTGAAGAAATGCCATTTATTGTTAAAAAAATTATTAAGGTTTATTTAGATAATAGGCAAAAAGAAGAAATTTTCATAGATTGTGTGTCAAGGATAGGCCTTGAACCTTTTAAAAAGTATATTTACGAAGATTCAGAGGTTAGTAAATGACATCACAATTAATTAAAGGTAAAAATATCGTCAAAGATGATTGGGTAATTTCTGAATTAGCTAAGGTAGAAAAAATTGTAAAGATGCAAGCTGGTAAAGTGGTAGCCTTTAAACTTTCGGGCGAAGATTACCCTTCTAACGAACAAGTAAAGGAAACACTTTTTCCAGATACAGGTAAAGTTTTATTACCATTAAAGGTATTTGTCTTTCATCAAGAAAAACTAAAAGAAAGATTGGCGAATGGAGAAATCGGTATATGGTT
>CAYTWX010000065.1:0-4675 GCA_964442085.1 uncultured Methylobacillus sp.
AGAATCTACTCACGAAAAAGCATTAGAGATTGTTACTTTAAGCGACTTGAAATACTATAGCTTAAGATAAATTTGTTTAGATGTTGCCTAGACCAGCATCCAGAACCAAGGGTTCAAGTGGTAATAATCTAAGAAGTTTTAGGCTTGCTCGCCAAGAGTCCTTAAAAGGTTACCCAATTGTGAGCAATCACACCACATTCTGATTAATTAAAACCGATGCTATAGACTAGTTCAAAGAATAATTAGCCTAAGCAACATCTAAACAAACTTTTTAGTTAGTGATTTTGTAATGCTTTATCAATTAATAAATTAAAGTTTGTAATTTTGTTTTGGTAGTCAAGAGTATGTAAGTCCTTGCTATCACCTTTGTTTAGAAACTCATGAGTAATATCTAAAGCAGCTTTGATGATAGTTTTATCTACACCTATTACTGAACCAGATTGTTGAATTTCATCAACTTTATGCTTCAAATAACTAATTGATTTTTGTAGGTTTTCTTCCTCATTTTCTGGGCAAGAAATAGTGAAGTCTCTTCCTAAAATATTTACTTCGATTTGTTTTGCCATATT
Organism: uncultured Methylobacillus sp.; assembly: GCA_964442085.1. Classification (GTDB taxonomy): domain Bacteria; phylum Pseudomonadota; class Gammaproteobacteria; order Burkholderiales; family Methylophilaceae; genus BACL14. Next base: position 570 of record CAYTWX010000065.1, read on the forward strand.
TTAACCGGGTAATTGCGCTATTAAGTTTTCAATTTTTAATGTTGCTTCATTCATCTTAGTTTTTAAGGTTTGTATTTCTTCTTTTGCTAGTTGAAGATTAGGCTTTAGCTCCTCATTTTCTTTTTTTAATGACTGCACTGTTTCAATAAGCTGAGTGAGTTTGTTCTCTAATAAATTTAGTTCATCTAACATTCATTTACTATAATTTAAATTCTCTCAAGCATCAATAGTAATTTAAATTCTTTGTTATTTTTTCTTTGCTCGTGGGTGAGCTTTATCATATATTTTTGATAGATGCTGGAAGTCGAGATGTGTGTAAATCTGAGTGGTGCTTATATTCGAATGACCTAATAATTCCTGAACCGCTCTCAAATCTTGACTTGATTGAAGTAAGTGGGATGCAAAGCTATGTCTAAGCAAATGAGGGTGAATATTTTCAGGGACACCTTGTTTAATGGCCCAAAATTTTAATCTGTATTGAATTGCCCTAGAAGTTAGCTTTTTCCCAGCCTTGCTTAAAAAAATTATTTGATCCTCAGATTTTAGAACACTAATTTTTTTTCTTATCTCTAGCCATTTTTTTGTTGCTTTCGAAGCAAACGAGCCAAATGGAATTACTCTCTCTTTTTGGCCCTTACCTATTACAGTAATTGTCCCACTATCAAAATCAAGATCACCTATGTTTAGATTTACAAGCTCTGATAGTCGAAGGCCAGATGAATAAAATAATTCTAAAATAGCATGATCTCGGAGCCCTAGAAAGGAACTATCTTTAATATCGACGAGCTTTATTGTCTGGTCTACTGATAGCGTCTGAGGAAGTAATTTTTTACTCTTAGGTGCTTTAATTCCAAGTGTAGGGTTTTTCTTAAACCCATATTTATGGATGAGAAAATTAAATAACCCTCTCCATGAAGAAATCATTCTTGATAATGATTTTCCACCCAAACCTTTTGAATGCAGTGTGGCAATATTCTTTCTAATATTTTCGATTGAATAGCCATCTAATGTTTTATTCTCATTAAGCTTTAATAGTGTATCAATATCACGAAGATAGTTTTTAACTGATGAAGGGCTTAATCTTTTTTCAAAGCTTATAAATTTTTTATACTCTTCAATTAATTCAGAATTATTCATATTTTTTGAATGAGTCCAAATCAAATTCACCTTCGTACACAATTTCTGCTGGGCCAGACATAATTATCGAGTTTGATCCATCCCAATCAATTAATAGACTGCCACCGTCCATGTGAACTGTTACAGGAGTCTTTACTAATTTTTCTTGGATAGCTACCGCAGTCGCTGCACATGCCCCAGAACCACAAGCAAGAGTCAGTCCGCTCCCCCTCTCTAAAACTTTAAGCCTTAAATTATTTTCATTAATTATTTTCATTAAGCCTACATTGACCCCTTGGGGGAAAAGTACCTTATCGGCTTGTATTTCTTTTGCATAATTGATTGCATCATCCCATTTATCATCCATGCCGAGTGGGTGAAGAACTGCATGTGGGTTTCCAATAGAAATAAATGTAAATAACTTACTGATTGTCTTTTCAAAAAAAGGCTTTCCCATATCTGCAGAGATTAAATCTTTATTTTTTTTTGAAAGCACAATTAAGCCTGCTTTTGTTTCAACAGTAATTTGTGTATGTTTTGAAAGATTTTTTTCTTTAATATAATGATAGAAGCATCTTGCACCATTTCCACATTGCTCTACTTCAGCACCATCTGAATTGAAGATACGATATTTAAATTCTGCTTTAGGATTCGAGCTGGCTTCTATTATTAAAAGTTGATCAAACCCAATGCCAAATTGGCGATGTGAAAGCAAACTTATTTCACTAGCATTTAAATTGTATTGGTTTTTTAGTTGGTCTATAACAATAAAGTCATTGCCAACACCATGCATTTTTGTAAATCGAATTTTCATTTAAATCTATTTTTTGTTTAAGTTATTTGTTATTCTAACGGCTTAATAAAATTAATACATAAGGTTATGCATGAAAAACTATTTATTTACTTCTGAATCTGTCTCAGAAGGACACCCAGATAAAGTCTCAGATTTAATTTCCGATGCAGTCTTGGATGCAATTTTAGAGGAAGACCCAAACGCAAGGGTGGCTGCAGAGACATTAACTAATACGAACTTAGTGGTTCTTGCGGGGGAAATTACTACTACTGCAAAAATAGATTACGAGCAAATAGCAAGAGATACATTGAAGTCAATTGGGTACGATAATATTGAATACGGAATTGACTATAAAACATGTGAAGTCCTTGTTAAGTATGATACTCAATCGCCAGATATCGCACAGGGTGTTAACGGAGCTATGGATGACCCATTAGATCAAGGAGCCGGTGATCAGGGATTGATGTTTGGTTATGCCTGTGATGAAACAAAGGAATTAATGCCTTTGCCAATTCATTTGTCACATAGGCTTGTAGAGCGACAAGCATTGGTTAGAAAAAATGGGAAACTTCCATGGTTACGACCAGATGCTAAATCTCAGGTAACAGTCGAATATAAAGATAAGGTGCCTACCAGAGTTGATACAGTTGTTTTGTCGACACAACATTCACCTGATATTAGTCTAGAGGACCTTCGTGAAGCGGTCATCGAAGAAATTATTAATCCTATTATCCCAAAGGAACTTATCAAAGGGGACATTAAGTTTTTAATTAATCCAACTGGAAGATTTGTAATTGGAGGGCCACAAGGAGATTGTGGTTTAACAGGTCGGAAGATTATTGTTGATACTTACGGAGGTGCTGCACCTCACGGTGGTGGAGCATTTTCAGGTAAAGATCCAAGCAAGGTAGATCGTTCTGCAGCATACGGTGCTCGGTACGTCGCAAAGAATATTGTTGCAGCAGGTTTAGCTAGTAAATGCCTCGTTCAGATATCATATGCAATAGGAGTAGCAAAACCAACTTCTGTGATGGTTGATAGCTTTGGAACTGGCACTGTTTCTGATGAAAAGTTATCTGAATTAGTAGCACAAGAATTTGATTTAAGGCCAAAGGGTATTGTGAAGACTTTAGATTTGCTAAGGCCAATATATAAGAGAACTGCAGCTTATGGACATTTTGGCCGCGATGAACCTGACTTTACGTGGGAAGCATTAGATAAAAAATTTGTTTTACAAATCAAGTAAATTTCCACTACCTACTTGATTTTAGTCAGCTTTTAAATTAATATTGCATTTGTTCGAGGGACGCTGCAAGATTTTTCCCAGGCTCGAACTGCAAATTTATTTGTAACTGCGTTCACCATTATTAAACCGTACCAGTTACGGGATGATTGGTGAATCACTCATCTCACTGGTCACTTTTATTTTAGGGAAAAAAATGAATACAGTGACTGACTCAGATTTAAAAATAAAAGATTACCTTGTAGCCGATATTAGCTTGTCAGATTTTGGTAGAAAAGAAATCGCAATAGCTGAAACAGAAATGCCTGGTTTAATGGCAATTCGTAAAGAATATGCAAGTAAAAAACCATTAAAAGGGGCTCGAATTTCAGGCTCTCTTCATATGACTATCCAGACAGCTGTTTTAATAGAAACACTTAATGAATTAGGTGCTGATGTTAGATGGGCTTCTTGTAATATTTATTCAACTCAAGACCATGCTGCTGCAGCAATTGCTGATGGTGGAACACCAGTTTTTGCCTTTAAGGACGAAAGTTTAGACGAGTATTGGGACTTTACGCATCGTATTTTTGAATGGCCAGATGAAAAATATACAAATATGATTCTTGATGATGGAGGGGATGCAACTCTTCTACTTCATCTTGGAGTTAAAGCTGAAAAAGACATCTCAGTTTTGGATAAACCGTCCACCGAGGAAGAAGTCTGTTTATTTAATGCTATTAAAAATAAGCTAAAAATAAATTCATCTTGGTATTCTGAAAGATTACCTCATGTTCAAGGGGTCACAGAAGAGACTACAACGGGAGTTATGCGTCTTTATCAAATGTTTAGAGATAATGAATTAGCATTCCCTGCAATTAATGTAAATGATTCAGTAACCAAGTCAAAATTTGATAATCTATATGGATGCAGAGAGTCTTTAGTAGATGCTATTAAAAGAGCAACTGATGTAAT
>CAYTWX010000066.1:0-4649 GCA_964442085.1 uncultured Methylobacillus sp.
ATTGGCACTACACCTACCAACAAATCAACATGTTTAGCTACATTAACATTAGGGCCAACATACGCACCGTGCAAACCTTCGTAAAATAATAGGTCTGATTTTGCGTCTGACCAAGACGTCATAGTACCTGTCTCTTTTTTGTAGATTCTAGATTCTTCATCAGTATGAATGTATCGACGTGTTTTGTACTTTCCTGTAGCACCAAATCTTTTAAATGTATTTGCTAAATCTCCAAGAAGGTTTGCATCTGGACTAAAATGACTAAAATTAACATCACAATTCTTTGAATTTTTTTTAATTAAGTCATCCATTTCTTTACGTTCATATTTGTGGAATGCATCTCCATCAATAATACTAGCATCGATATTATCTCTCGTGAAAATATGTTGGAAACTGTCTCGGACTGTTGAAGTTCCTGCTCCTGAAGATCCTGTGATAGCTACAACTGGAAATTTTTTGGACATAGTATCTCCTTTTAATTCTCTAAATTTTTGTGTCTTAAATTATAATTTTGTACTACGTCAACTTCATTTTTTGCTCCTGCACAAACTGCTACTCTTTGATGAATATCTTTAGGTGTAATATCTAAAATTCGATTAAAACCGTCTGAACATTTTCCATTACATTGTTCGATAATCATCGCCATGGGGTTAATCTCATACATCAATCTTAAGCGCCCACCAGCTTTCATATTTTTTTTATCTAATGGATACAAATAAATCCCTCCCTTAACTATAATTCTATTAATATCTGCTACTAGTGAAGCAATCCATCTCATATTAAAACTTTTCTTTCTAGGGCCTTTTGCTCCATCCTGACAGTCACTAATATAAATACTAGTTGAATCTAACCAAAACTGTTTATTACTCATATTTATTGAGAATTCTCCGGTCTCTTCAGCCATTAAAATATTTTTTTGAATGCATATAAATTCATTAAGTACTGAATCAAAACAGAACTTAAATGTACCTGTGCCGAGGGTTAATACCAATATCGTTGATGGTCCAAACACACTATATCCTGCTGCAATTTGATTTTTTCCTTTTTGTAAAAAATCTTTAATCTCAATTGGATCCTCGTGATTAATTTTATAAACTGAAAAAATTGAACCTGATGAAACATTAGATGAGACATTAGATGATCCGTCTAAAGGATCAAAAAATACTATATGTTGTTCCTTCGTTCTTTTCTTATTAAAATAAACCGGCATTTCTAATTCTTCTGATACTAACCCAATAACACTTTCTGTTTTTTTCAAATCATTAACAAAAAGTGAATTACTTTCTACGTCTAATATTGTTTGTTGTTCGCCCTGAATATTTTCTTGCTCTAGCTTTCCAAGTTTGTTATTGAGAGGAGCTTCTTCAATTAATTTACTTGTTTTAATAATAAGTCCAGCAAAACACTTGATTGTTTCAACCAAGGCATTTGGCGCATTTTGACTTACTAAATATTCATCTAAATTCATTTACTGTCTTCTTTGCTGTTAAACAATCTGGGGGTTATGTAGTCTTCAATATTAATTTTAATTGAAAATTTACTTTAGTCAATTTTTATATTAAGGTAAACTATCTTTTGATTAATTTAATAATAAGATTTACTTAATGCTTAATATTTCATCACGCCAACTTCGAATCTTTGTTTCAGCTGCAAAACATTTAAATTTTACCCGGGCAGCTGAAGAGGTTCATATTTCACCTCCAGCAGTTTCTATGCAAATTAAAGAAATTGAATTGCAAGTTGATGCTGCTTTATTTATAAAAAAAGGTAAGAAATTACAACTTTCGTCTGCAGGAGAATATTTCTTGAATCATGCACGATATATTTTGCAGACGTTAAATGAAACTGAAAAAGTTATTCAGCAACTCAAAGGAAGTAAGGTTGAAATAATTAAAGTTGGAATTATTAGTACCGCTCAATATTTTTTACCTCAAGTACTAAAACATTTTAGAGAAGAACATTCAGAATATAAAATAATTTTAGAGATAAGAAATCGGGAACAACTCATTGGTCTTCTTAGAGACGGTAAAATTGATATTGCAATTATGGGCTTAGTGCCAAAAGAAATTGACACTAAAGTTTACACAATTACAAATCATCCCCATGTATTTATTGCAAATTTTGATCATGAATTAGTTTCACAAAAAAAAATTCAAGCCAGTGCTTTAAAAGATTTTGATTTTATAAGTCGTGAAAAAGGGTCAGGTACAAGAGCACACATGGAAGCCTTTATGCAAGATCATGATATCCAACCAAATATTATTATGGAAATGTCTAGCAATGAAAGTATAAAACAAGCAGTAATTGCAGGGCTAGGAATTTCTTTTGTTTCACAACATACAATTGCAGCAGAGCTCAAAACAGAACAGCTTAAAATTTTAAATATTATAGATACACCTATTAACCGAAAATGGCACGTAGTAACCCTTAACCCTTTATCAATCAACCGTTCGGTTGAATTATTAAAAGATTTTATTTTGAATCACTCTGAAACGATTATAAAAAAACTTTTATCTCAACGCTGAGTTTAAAGTGCTAATTTTTTTAATTAATTACTAAATAATTTTAAAGTATCTAAGGATTTTATAACGTTAATTATGTGAGTAACTGCGTCTTTTTTCACTGCACTTTTTCTATAAGCTAAGGCAACCCTTCTAAAAGGAACTGGTGAGTCAAAAGGAATAGTTTTCACAAGTGAGTCTTGATATTTATCAGTTGTTGCACTTTTTGGTAAAACAGAGATTCCTAAATTAGAAGCTACCATTTTTCTAATAGTTTCTAATGAATTTCCTAATTGTATTTCACTATTTTTTGATAGTCCTGGACAAGCTTCAACTACTTGATTACTAAAACAATGAGTTCTATCAAGCAATAATACTTTTTCTTTAGATAGATCTTTTGCTTTGATAGTTTTCTTTACTCGCCAACTATGCTCTAAAGGAATCACTACTACGAATGGCTCATCATATAAAACTTCAGTCTCAACGCCTGGCATATCGAAAGGTAAAGCTATAACAGCTGCATCTATAGAGCCTTTTTTTAAATCAACTTCTATGTTTTTTGTAATATCTTCATGTACCTCAAGAGGCATATTTGGAACACTTTTTCTTAAACTCGGAATAATTAATGGTAGCAAATACGGCGCAACAGAAAAAATCAAACCTAGCTTAAATGGAAGATCAAGTTGTTTATCGCCTCCTACTGATATATCTTTTATTTTTGCAGCTTGTTCTAAAACGATTATAGCTTGTTCAACTATCTTTTCGCCAACAGGGGTAATTTTAACATCGCCTCCAGCTCCTACACTTCTCTCAAAAATTGCTATGCCTAATTCTGCTTCAATTTTTTTAATCCCCAAACTAAGTGCAGGCTGGCTAACAAAAGATTTTTCTGCCGCCTTACGAAAATTTTTTTCATGAGCTAACGCTTCAATAAATCTTAGTTCACTTAATGTCATATCTTGTAATCTATATGTCTAAATTACTAGCAGCTAATGCATTACTTTCAATAAATTCTCGTCTAGGCGCTACGTCATCCCCCATTAACCTTGTAAAAGTCTCTTCTACAGCGGTTGTATCTTCGATTGTTACTTTCAATAAACGTCTCACTTTAGGGTCCATAGTTGTCTCCCAAAGCTGAGATGGGTTCATTTCTCCCAAACCTTTGTAACGTTGAATATTTAAGGTTCTTTTTGCTTCATTCATTAACCAACTTAACGCATCATGAAAATTGTTAACTTTTTCAGATTTTTCTCCCCTTGATATCTCACCACCTTCACCAATCAGATTTTTTGTTAATTCTGCTGATTTTATTATTTGCCTATATTCGCCACTTAGTAGAAATTCTTCATCCAACTTACTCGTTTGTAAATTACCATGAATATACTGATTAATCTCAATATAATACTTATTTGAGTCTTCATTATGCCTAACTTCAAACTTGATATTATCTAATGTCATTAAGGCTTTTAAGTCCTCAGCATACTTATTAGTTTTATGCTCATCATCTAAAAATATTGGTCCTAATAAATGCATTGCCCTTAATAATGAAACATCATAGCGAGAAGATAATCTTCTAATAATTGCTTCTGTTAGTACCATTTCTCTAGCTACATTTCCTAGAGCATCTTCATTTAGTGTGTCGCCACCTACTCGGGTTAACAGACTTGCTCCTTTTAACGCGGAATCTACGAGGTACTGATCTAATTCTTGTTCGTCCTTTAAATACCTTTCATCCTTACCTTGTTTTACTTTATATAAAGGTGGTTGTGCTATATAAACATGGCCTCTTGCAACTAACTCATACATTTGTCTAAAGAAAAAAGTAAGTAAAAGTGTTCTAATATGTGCGCCATCCACGTCAGCATCTGTCATTATTATTATTCGGTGATACCTGAGCTTTTCAACATCAAACTCAGGATGAATTCCAGTCCCAAGCGCAGTTATCAATGTAACAATTTCTTGTGAAGCAAGAATCTTATCGAGTCTTGCTTTTTCAACATTTAAAATTTTACCTTTTAACGGCAAGATTGCTTGGTTTTTTCTATCCCTTCCTTGCTTGGCTGAGCCTCCGGCTGAATCACCCTCCACCAAATATATTTCACATTGTGCTGGATCTTTTTCCTGGCAGTCTGCTAGCTTTCCTGGCAG
>CAYTWX010000067.1:0-4645 GCA_964442085.1 uncultured Methylobacillus sp.
CCTGAATTAATTAAGAACCCTATTCATGAAGTAGCTCCAGCAATTGATGACCTAGTGAAAACAATTTGGGATGAAGGAAATGAATATTTTCCAAAGACCTCCTGGCAAATTTCAAATATTAATGGTGGAACCGGAGCAACCAACGTCGTTCCAGGAGACGTTGAAATCTTATTTAACTTTAGATATTCATCAGCAAGTACAGCAGATATGCTCAAGTCCCGATTAATAGAAATATTGAACAAACATCAACTAGATTATGATATCGACTGGGAACATTCAGGTGAGCCGTATCTTACAGAAAAAGGTACTTTGGTTGATGTCCTTTCAGATGCTGTAAAAGAAATAAGTGGAGTTAGACCGACGATCTCTACTACTGGCGGAACTTCAGACGGTCGTTTTATTTCAAAACTATGTGATCAAGTTGTAGAATTTGGCCCCATTAATGAATCAATACATAAGATTAATGAGAATGTTAACGTTAACGACATAGAAACATTAAAAGATATCTACAAACTAACAATTTCAAAAATTTTAAAATAAATCTTACTTTTTATTGTTCCCTAGATTTTTCTGATACCCATCATCATTCATGTTAAATTTAGACAAAATATTGATAACTTCTTTATAACTATGCTCAATATAGCTACGTTTTTTTAGATTAGAAGGCAATGTGATTGTCCCAAACCTTATACGCATTAAACGACTTACAGTAATACTAAAAAATTGAAAAAGTCTTCTAACCTCTCTATTACGGCCTTCTTTCAATGTAACTTGATACCAATGATTAGATCCTTCTCCGCCCTTAAATTTTATACTTTCAAATTTTGCTAAGCCGTCTTCTAATTTAATTCCAGATGTTAGTTGAGAAAGTTGATCTTCAGTGAGTTTCCCAAGAACTCTGACAGAGTATTCTCTTTCGATTTCGTATCGAGGGTGCATTAGCCTGTTGGCAAAATCGCCATAAGTAGTAAAAATTAATAGCCCTGATGTATTAAAATCAAGCCTGCCTATAGAAATCCATTTTGAATTTTTGATTTTTGGTAAGTGGTCAAAAACAGTAGGTCTACCCTTTGGATCATTTTCAGATACTATTTCACCTTCTGGTTTATTGTAAATTAAAATTCTAGGTAATATTTTTGCGGAATTTAACTTAACTAACCTACCATCAAAAGTAATTATATCGCTAGCTGATACTGATTGTCCTAATTCAGCTAGTATATTATTCACAGAAATACGTTTCTCGATAATTGCTTTTTCAATTTCTCTTCGAGACCCTACTCCGTTTTGAGCAAGTATTTTTTGAATCCTCATACCAGATGGATTATTTTTAGTGGGTGTGCTTTCCTTATTGTTATTCACAAAATTAACTCTCTTGGGGTTCTTCTATACTTTGATCAGTTTGAGAGTCTGATAGCTCTTTTGTTAAGGAGCTATTTAACTCTGGTAATTCAGAAAGTGACTTTAATGAAAAATCATTAAGAAAATGTTTTGTTGTAGCGAAGAGAGAAGGTCTTCCTGGGACTTCTTTTTGTCCAATTATGTCAACCCATTCTCTTTCAATAAGTTGCCTTAAAGTGTTTGAGTTGAGAGAAACACCTCTAACTTTTTCAATATCTGCTCGGGTCACAGGTTGTCGATAGGCAATAATTGCGAGGACTTCCATTACAGCTCTTGAGTAATTAGGGGCTCGATCTGGGGTTAGTCGCATTAAAAATTCTGTAAAATTTAAATCTGCTTGAAATCTATATCCAGTTGCAACCTGAATAAGACTCATTGATTTCTCTTGCCAATCATTTCTTATATCATCTAATAGCATTCTAATGGTTGACCTATCTGTTTTCTCAACAAATAACTTTACAAGATCCTCTATAGATAACGGTTGGCTACTTGTTAATAATGCCACTTCAATAACCTCTTTTAATTTATTTATTTGGGTCATTTAGACCTCACCTAATTGAAGGTATATAGGTGATGATGATGATTGTTGATTAATTTTAATCATTCCTTCTTTTGTTAACTCAAGAATTGCTAAAAAATAAACTACTAATTTAGGTATTGGTTCGCTTTCATAATTAAAAAAAGAAGAAAACTCAATCAAATCTTTATCCCCTAACTTTCTCAAAATAATTGTCATATGCTCCCTAACTGAAAGCTCAGATGTACTAATTTGATGATGTTCGAATTGCTTGGCTCTTTTAAGTACATTTTTCCACGCTTCGAATAATTCATCAATAGAGACTTCAGGATATTTAATCTCAGTTACTCTTTCAAAATATGATTGGGCAACCATAATATCTTTACCAACTTGAGGTATTTGATTAAGATTCTCAGCTGCATCCTTCATTAACTCATATTCAATAAGTTTTTTGACTAATTCTGCCCTAGGATCATCTTCATCACTATCAATTGATGGCTTTGGGAGAAGCATTCTTGACTTTATCTCAATCAGCATTGCAGACATTAAAAGATAATCAGCTGCCAACTCAAGCTTAATAACCTTCATTTTTTCTACGTATTCTATATATTGCAACGTCAAATTTGCCATAGGAATATCTAATACATCAATATTATTTTTTCTAATTAGATATATTAATAAATCCAATGGTCCTTCAAATGAATCAAGATATATTTCTAAAGCATCTGGTGGAATATACAAATCTTTAGGAAGTAATTCTATTTCTTCACCATAAACTTTAGCTAAATTTTTTATGCCGGCAGTCATTAGAAATCTATTCCCATTTCTTCACGTACATCTCTCATTGTATCTTTGGCAATTTTTCTTGCCTTTTCGCAACCATCCGCCGCAACACTTCTAATTAAATCTGGGCTATCTTTATACTGCTGCAATTTATCTTTATAGACATCAGATTCTCTATCAAATGAAATAATATTGGATTCCTTATTTATCAATTTAAATTCTGGCTCTATAAGAATCATCTTACCTCCACCCTCTAAATACCCGAGGAGCCTCTCTTTATCACCGAGGCTTAAACCCTGCTGATCTTCAATAAGTGATTGAGCAGATTCTAAAACTTGTTCATCGCCTTTTGCCATATATGAAGCTCGTAATTCTTCGTATAAATGGCTCTTCTTGGTTCCAAGTTTCTTTATAGCTAGTTTAGCTTTTTCTTGATACCCAATATCTTTACCATATAAATTATTAAATTCTTTGACAATGTTAGAGGTTAATTTAACAAATGGTATTTCATTTTCGGCTCCTGATATTTGCGTAGCCCTGTAAAGTAGAACATCTGTGCTTTGCATTAAATCTTGGCCTAAACTACCAAAAGTTAAATTATTTTTTTCTCCAATTTGTAGATTATTTATTTTACTAAACCAATTTATTGGGGTGATCATTGATAATAATGTAAAAATTTCTGTATGTTCTGGAATTTTAGATTGAATAAATATGTTTGCTTGGGCAGGGTCTAAGCCGCACGCTAGCCAATCAATAATCATTTTTTCAGTAGTTTTTTCAATTAATTCTGGCTTAGTATTTCTTGTAACCAAAGAATGTAAATCAGCAACAAAAAATAAACATTCACTTTCGTGCTGCATGCTTATCCAATTTGAAAGCTTTAAATCATATTCATGATTAAATAAATTTAAAGTTGGTTTAATGCCAGAAACTATTCTTTCTATTCCCATTTTAAAACGTTATCCTATTTAACCAAATATAGTAAAAATAATACTTTTACTTACATTTATTAGTGGAAATAATATATTACCGAGTACACCAGAAAAAAGTAAAAATATTATTATAAATAATCCATACCTTTCTAAATTTTCTACATAGCCTGACCATGGGTAAGGCAATAAACTAACAGCAACCCTTCCACCATCCAATGGTGGAATCGGCAGTAAATTTAATACCATTAAAATTAGGTTAATCTGAATTCCTGCTAAACACATAGCAGATAAAAATATTATTGAATTTTGTGGGAAAAATTGTAACCTGGCAAATACAAATGTCCAAAAAATAGCCATTAATAAATTAGAAAAGGGTCCTGCCAATGCTACCCACATCATATTTTTTTTTGGATTTCGTAAATTTGAAAAATTTACTGGCACAGGCTTTGCCCAGCCAAATAATATACCTCCCAACATAATAGTAAGTGCTGGAAGTATAATTGTGCCAACTGGATCAATATGTTTAAGTGGGTTTAAACTTATACGACCTAAATAATGAGCTGTCATGTCTCCAAAATATTTTGCAGCATATCCATGAGCAGCCTCATGAACTGTAATTGCAAATATAATAGGAATTGCATAAGCAGTTATTTTTTGAATTATTGTTAACTCTTCCATATACCCCTATTCTACAAATATTTTGTTCATTTATTTAAACTCTTTTATACCTATTGCTTTTCTAATTTCTTCAATTACAGGTGTTGATACACTCAATGCTTTTTGAGCCCCTTCCCTGAGCGTTTGTTCTATATAGCTTTTATCTTGACTAATTTTCTCGTATTCACCTCTAAAAGGTTTAATTTTTTCATCAAGTAAATTAAATAATTCTTCCTTGGCTTCACCCCAAGCTATTCCGTTTTCATATTTTTTATGCAAATTAAGAATTTCATCTTCACTGCTAAATGCTTGAAAAATTTTAAATACCGAACAGTCAGTCGAATCTTTTGGAACTCCA
>CAYTWX010000068.1:0-4598 GCA_964442085.1 uncultured Methylobacillus sp.
GCCGACACAAACAATAAATAACTTGTATGTAATCGGCTTAAAATTTTATTTACTTATCTACTTTCTAAGACCAAGGTTTTTAATTAGCCCCTGGTATCGCTCTAAGTTTTCACGCTTCAAATAGTCAAGAAGTTTACGTCTCTGGCTTACAAGTGCCAGCAATCCTCTTCTTGAATGATGATCTTTAGCATTAGTTTTAAAATGCTCTGTCAAATAGGTTATACGGTCTGTCATCAAGGCAACCTGAACTTCAGGCGATCCTGTATCTTTTTTAGCTATCTGATATTTCTCTACAATCTTTGCTTTTTCTATAGCAGTACTAGTCATTAAATTCTCCTATTACAGAACCGCACATTTTAGCGGCATTTTGCTAATTTCACAATATATTTTTAAATCAATTTTTTAAAGATATCAAACGTTTAGCTTTTAATTTTCCGATTTTATCAATTTCACCTAGCCCAATAAATTCATCTTTAACCTCGTAAAGCCTATAAAATCCAGGGGTTTTCCCACTTTGATCAATAATTTTTCCATCTTTTATTGCGGTTGTATCATTACAATTTAATATTAACTTCTGGAAGCTACTTAATAATTCATCGACTGGAAGTAAAAGTTTAACTCTTTCCTGCTCCTTAATTTCTTCAATCTGCTCAATCTTTACTGCACTATCAATACTTAAGCTTCCAATGCCAGTCCGATTCAACTCTAATAAATAAGCCCCTACATTTAATTTGTCGCCAATATCTTCAGCTAACGTTCTAATATATGTTCCTTTTGAGCATTTAATCTTTAATCTAAGCTCATCTCCTTGGTAATCTAATAATTCAATTTCATGGATTAAAATTTTGCGTTTCGGCCTAGGAATATTAATACCCTCTCGAGCATATAAATATAGAGGTTTTCCTTTGTGCTTAAGAGCCGAAAACATTGGTGGAAGTTGGTCAATTGGCCCAATGAAATTTTTAAGTATTCTTTTGACTTCACTCTTAGAGGGTATTTTATCAAACTCTTGCTTAATAATTTCTCCTTCTTTATCTCCAGTGGAGCTTTTATATCCTAATCTAATGAGTCCCACATAGGTTTTATCTGCATTTAATAAATAACTTGAAAACTTAGTCGCCTCTCCTAAGCAAATTGGTAAAAGCCCAGTTGCCATTGGATCAAGGGTGCCTGTGTGGCCAACTTTTTTTGGTGAAAATAAAAATTTAATTTTTGATAATGCCTGGTTTGATGAGAGGCCTAGCGGTTTATCAATCAACAAAAGCCCATCGACATCAACTTTAAGCCGTTTTACTTGCATTAGTTTACTTGGGGGGGTTTAGTACAGAATCTAATAATTTAGAAATTTTCATACTTTCATCTATTGTCTTATCATAAACAAAATGTAACTTAGGAATTCCTCTTGTCGTCATTCTTTTTGCTAGCTGCGATCTAAAATATGGCATGGATCGTTTGAGGCCTTCATGAATTTCTTCGCTATATTCACTTGAAATTATAAAAACTTTTGCATGCTTTAAGCATGGAGATACCTCCACTTCCAAGATAGTTAACATTTTTAATGCAGGGTCTTTAATTTCTGTTTGCAATAAATTAGCTAACTCTTTTTTTATTTGCTGACTAATGCGATCACTTCTAGGGTAATCTTTTGCCAATTTATAGCTTCCTTGGTACCTGAACTAATTCGTAAACTTGGACTTTGTCCCCAACTTCGATATCGTTAAAGTTTTTTAAAGCCAAGCCGCATTCTATATTAGCTTTAACTTCTTTAGCGTCGTCTTTGAATCTTTTCAAGGAGTCTAGCTCTCCTTCGAATATAACTTCATCACCCCTTAAGAGCCGAATATTGGAATTTCTTCTTATCAATCCTTCTAAAACTAAACAGCCTGCAATGTTTCCAATTTTAGAGGCTTTATATATTTCCCTTATTTCTACAAGTCCAAGAATATTTTCTCTTTGCTCAGGGGCTAATAGACCACCTAATGCCAATTTAACCTCATCGACTGCTTCATAAATAATACTGTAATTTCTTAAGTCAACCTCTAAGTTACCTGCTATCTTTTTAGCCCCACTATCCGCTTTCACATTAAATGCAATTATTACTGCATTAGACGCAGAAGCTAGGTTTACATCGGATTCATTTACAGCACCAATTGCTGAATGAATAACATTTACTTTCACCTCTTCTGTTGAAAGTTTTTCTAGTGATTCAGCAAGAGCCTCAGCTGAACCTTGAACATCTGCCTTGATAATTAAAGGCAAAAGTCTAACCTCAGCCTCTGTCATTTGATCAAAAACATTCTCTAGTTTTGAAGCTTGCTTTGCTAATTTTACATCTCTGAATTTCCCTTGTCTGAACAAAGCAATCTCTCTAGCTTTCTTTTCATCATTTAAAACAATAAATTTTTCACCCGCTTTTGGAACCTCTGATAACCCAATTACTTCCACAGGGATTGATGGGCCAGCTTGTTTTACTTCTTTACCGGACTCATTTAGCATTGCTCTAATTTTACCAAAAGCATTCCCAGCCAATAGCATATCACCTGGCTTAATAAAGCCTGATTGAACCAATAAAGTCGTTACTGGGCCCCTACCCTTATCTAGCCTTCCTTCAACAACAATACCTTTTGCAGAAGTATTTATTGGTGCTTTTAATTCTAAGATCTCAGCTTGTAAAAGAATTGCGTCTAATAAATTATCAATTCCTTGTCCTGTTTTGGCTGAAACCTCAACAAAAATTGAGTCTCCACCTAAATCTTCCGGAATAACTTCATGAACTAATAATTCATTTCTAACTTTTTCAGAATTAGCTTCAGGCTTATCAATTTTATTGATTGCAACAATTAGCGGAACTTTTGCAGCTTTTGAATGATTTATTGCTTCAATAGTTTGAGGCATAACGCCATCATCAGCAGCAACTACTAATACTACAATGTCTGTTGCTTCAGCGCCACGCGCTCTCATCGCACTAAACGCTTCATGGCCAGGAGTATCTAAGAATGTAGCTACTCCTTTCTCAGTTTCAACATGATATGCACCGATGTGTTGAGTAATCCCCCCTGCTTCTTTGGAAGCCACCCGTGAGGTTCTAATAAAATCTAGTAAAGAAGTTTTTCCATGATCCACATGTCCCATTACAGTTACTACTGGCGGTCTTGATTCTATTTTTTCTTCAACACTCTGATCTGTGTCTAAAAGTGACTCGGGGTCGTCTTCTTTTGCAGCTTTGGGGTTATGACCCATTTCTTCCACAAGGATAATTGCTGTTTCTTGATCAAGAA
Organism: uncultured Methylobacillus sp.; assembly: GCA_964442085.1. Lineage (GTDB taxonomy): Bacteria > Pseudomonadota > Gammaproteobacteria > Burkholderiales > Methylophilaceae > BACL14. Next base: position 3,279 of record CAYTWX010000068.1, read on the forward strand.
CTTGGTTTATAGTTACCATCATCCCCATTCCCATCAAGGATTTAATAAGCTCAGAAGCCTTAATAGCCATCTTATGTCCTAGATCTGCAACTGAAATAGTCTCTGGAACTAAAATATCTTTAACAACTGGCTCACTTGGGGCAACAAAATTTTGCTCTTGCTCTTGATTTGGATCTATATTTTTATGCTTATTCTTTGGTGATCGCCACCCAGAAGAATTATTATTGCCACCGCGATTCTTTATGGGTCTTTTCTTTATAGTTCTATCAACCCACGGAGTCTTTTTTTCTTTTTTTTCTTTTTCGACTTTTACACCTACTTTTGATGCAGGTCGATGCAAGGTGCCTTCTTGAGCCGGCTCACTTTTCTTCTCTGCCGCTTCTTTCTTTTTTTGTATATCACTTGCTTGTGCTTCTGCTAGAGCCGAGTGTCTTCTTGCTTCATCATCCCTTATATTTTTTTGAGTATCATCAACTATTTCTATTGGTTTCTTTGGTTTATTCTCAGTAACATTTTCAGAATTATTTTCTTTTGCTTGATCAGGTTTAACTACTGTTCTTTTTTTTCTGACCTCAACCTGAATTGTTCTTGCTCTACCCTCACTATCTGTTTTTCTAATCTGTGTATTTTGTTTTCTTGTTAATGTAATTTTAGATTTTGGGCGAAGTGAAGCTCCATGCTCAGATCTAAGAAAAGCTAATAAGGATGATTTATCTTCTTCTTTAAGCTCATCTGAAGCGCTAGACTTATTTACTCCAGAACTTTTCAATTGTTCAAGTAGTAGGTCTACTGGCAAGCCTAACTCAGTAGCGAACTCTTCTACATTAGATTTTCCCATTAATACTCCATAAAATTATTTAAACAAACCATGGTGCACGCGCTGTCATTATCAATGTTTTAGCTCTTTCTTCATCCATTTTAACTAATTCAATTAGTTCATCTACAGCTAATTCTGCCAAATCTTCCATAGTAACAATCTCTTTTGAAGCCAATAGCTTAGCTGTATCGGGGTCCATGCCGTCCATACCTAAAAGGTCAGCAGCAGGTTCAGATACTTTTTCTTCTTTTGCAATCGCTGCTGTAAGAATTACTGCACTTGCTCTAGATCTAAGTTCGTTAACAGTTTCCTCATCAAAAGCTTCTATTTGAACCATTTCCTCAATAGGAACATAAGCCACTTCCTCTAGAGAAGAAAATCCTTCTTGAACAAGGATATCTGCAACATCTTCATCAACATCAAGTTTTTCGATAAATAATTGACTTGCAGATGTGTATTCTTCTTTCGTTTTTTGATCGGATTGCTCTTCAGTAAGTATATTT
>CAYTWX010000069.1:0-4521 GCA_964442085.1 uncultured Methylobacillus sp.
CTCATCTAAAAAGAAATAATCTTTTCCGTCTATTTCACCAGATCTTGGCTGTCTTGTTGTAAACGATATAGAAACTTTTATATTGAGATTTTCAGACACAATAGCCTTAACCAGCGAAGTTTTCCCTGCACCGGATGCTGCTGTAATGATATATAAATTTCCTTTTGATGATTTCATATAATCTATTCTATGTTTTGTATTTGTTCTCTAATTTGATCAATTAAAACTTTTAAATCAACTGATATTTTTGAAATATCAGTTGAAATTGATTTTGATCCCAATGTATTTGCTTCCCTATTAAATTCTTGCATTAAAAAATCTATCTTTTTACCAACAGGCTCAGATTTATCTAACAACCTTCGTAATTCTGAAATATGAGCACCCAACCTGTCAAGCTCTTCCTCTACATCACCTTTTTGAACAAAAATTTGAAATTCTTGTTTTAAACGATCTTGATCAACATCAATTAAAGCGGCTTTAAACTTATTTATAATTTTATTTTGGTGAGATTTGATAGCTGATGGCATAAGTTTTTTTACCTTTAAAACCAATTTTTCTATTAAATTCAGTTTAATTATAATAATCTTTCTTATTTTTGCTCCCTCTCTTTTCCTATCTATTATGAGTTTAGAAAGAGCTTGCTTTGAAAGGCCTAGAAGAATTTTTTCTATTTTCTTTATATCTAGTTTATTTTTTTTAATTCCTGAAATTTGCATTAAATCAATAGGGTTAATCGATTGAGGATTTTTAATATATGATGCTATTTTTTCAGATGTTTGGATTAATTTTTTTATCTGAGTTAAGTCTATATTATTTGGATTGAAATCATCACCTACTGGTTTCAAGTAAATTTTATACTCAGCTTTGCCTCGACTTATATTTGTAACAATTTGAGCTCTTATTTTAGGCTCTAAAGTTTTAAGCTCTTCACTTAATTTTAGTTGAAGTTCAAAATATCGACTATTTAATGTCTTAATCTCAAGGACTAGATTACCAAATTTTGTTTCGTATTCTCCAAAAAAGAAACTTGTCATGCTTGAAATCATAATTACTCTCTAATAAAATATTTAACTATTTTACAATCTTATTTTCATTATAGTAAAACTTTAATGAATCAACTTATATTTAAAGATGCCAATAGATTATAATTAATCTTTTAATGAATTAATCCAAAGGAAATACATGCGACTATCCCAACGAAAAAATAATGAGCTTCGCTCTATTGAAATTATACGTAATTATACTAAGCATGCAGAAGGATCGGTTCTTATTAAATGTGGTGATACTCATGTGATATGCACTGCAAGCATTGAAGAGAAAATACCCTCCTTCTTGAAAGGTAAAAATCAAGGTTGGGTTACAGCTGAATATGGAATGCTGCCTAGATCAACATCAACAAGAATGGTAAGAGAAGCTTCAAGGGGAAAACAATCTGGAAGGACTCAAGAGATTCAAAGGTTGATTGGAAGAAGTCTTAGATCAATTATTGACTTAGAGATACTTGGTGAAAGAACAATTCAAATTGATTGTGATGTTATACAGGCGGATGGTGGCACTAGAACAGCAAGTATTACTGGTGCCTACGTAGCATTATATGACGCCATTCAAAACCTAATAACTAAAGGGCTTATAAAAAATTCACCTATTGTTGATTCCATCGCTGCTATATCTCTTGGAATAAAAGATTCAGATATTTTTCTTGACCTTGATTACATAGAGGATTCAAACTGTGACACTGATATGAATATAGTAATGACAGGCTCTGGGAAATTTGTTGAAATTCAAGGTACTGCTGAAGGAGAAGCTTTTAGTCGTGATGAAATGAACGATTTGATTGATATGGCTGAACATGGCATCAAGCAATTAACTGAAATACAAAATGCTCTTATACTTTCAGATTAACACATGAATAAAATTGTAATAGCAACGAGTAATGAAAAAAAATTAGAGGAAATTAAATGGCTTCTTTCTAGTCTGCCAATTGAAATTATTCCTCAATCTCAATTGGGAATAAAGCCCTGCGAAGAGCCTTTCAACACATTTATTGAAAATGCACTAGTTAAGGCAAGATTTGCATCCAAGCAAACAAATTTGCCAGTGATAGCAGATGACTCAGGGCTTTGCGTAGAATCCCTAGATGGGCGGCCAGGTGTTCTGTCTGCCAGGTTCGCTGGGGAGGGAGGAAATGATGAGGCTAATAATGATAAATTACTTAATAGCTTAAAAAATAATAGTAATCGTCGAGCACATTACTACTGTTCGATTGTTTTCATTAGAAATTTCTTGGATCCACAACCTATTATTACTGAAGGTATTTGGCAAGGCGAAATTTTACAACGAAGAAAGGGTATTAATGGGTTTGGTTATGACTCAATTTTTAAAGATTTTAAAACTGACTTATCAGCTGCAGAGCTAACACCTGAGCTTAAAAATAGAATAAGTCACCGCGGGCAAGCTTTGCAAAAATTAAAACAAAAACTTACAATACTTTATGAATAAAAAAGATAACCATTGGCCGATATGGATGAGAGACGATAATTCAATTGTTTCTTGTACCGAAAAAATTAAAGTTATGAAAGAAAACTTTGATGAATTAAAGCAACTTGCACAAGATGCTTTTGAAGATGGCTTAATAATGGAAGTATCTGAAGAGCAATTAAAAGAAACGCTACAGAAATTAATCAATGACCTTAACAATCCTTTGAAAAAAAAATAAATTAAATATGGGTTACCACATTGTCTAAAGAATATCTCCTACCTCTTTCGATTTATGTCCATATCCCATGGTGCATTCATAAATGTCCGTACTGTGATTTTAATTCACATGAATTCCAAGGGCAAGATATTAAACATAATGAAATTATTTATACAAATGCGCTAATTAAGCAATTAGAAAGTACTAATTTTTCCTCTCGAAGGCCGATACATTCTATTTTCTTTGGTGGCGGGACTCCAAGTCTATTTAGCCCTGCTGCGTTTGAAAAAATAATTAATAAGATTAGTCATAAATTTGGGCTTGAAGACAATTGTGAAATTACAATCGAAGCAAATCCTGGAACTATAGATAAAAAATATTTTTATGGTTATAAAGATGCTGGGATCAACAGAATGTCTTTAGGTATTCAAAGCTTTAATGATAAACATTTACAAAAATTAGAACGGATTCATAATAAACAAGAAGCATATGAGGCAGCAAAACTTGCAGTTAAATTGTTTGATAAAGTTAATATTGATTTAATGTTTGCCTTACCAGAACAAACACAATTAGAACTTAAAGAGGATATTAAAATAGCTTTAGATATTGGCTCTACCCACATATCTTATTACCACCTTACAATTGAGCCTAATACTTTTTTTTATAAACACCCTCCTAAAATTCCTAATCATGATGACAGTTCAAAACTATTTGATCTAGTTAGAGAGGGGCTAATAAATGCTAATTTTAATCACTACGAAACTTCTGCATACGCAAAAAAAGGGAACCAATGTCGACATAATTTAAATTACTGGAATTTTGGTGATTATTTAGGCATTGGTGCTGGGGCGCATAGTAAAATAACATCAGGAGAATCGGTACATCGTTATGCTTGTCATAAAAACCCAAAGTATTACCTCTCTGAAGTAAATAAAAATAGCTATTTTAATGAAGAACGCTTATTAACAAATAATGATCGTGTTTTTGAGTATATGATGAATGCATTAAGGCTTAATGACGGATTTGAAATTAATAATTTTGAGCGTAGAACAAATTTACATATCAGTGAGATAAAAAAAGAACTATCAATTGCAAAAGAGAAACAGCTCATCTCAGAAAATGATGGTAGGATTAAACCAACAATTTTAGGCCAAAATTTTTTAAATGAACTTTTACAAATTTTTTTAAGGGACCAAGATCATGATGTTAAATAAAATTATTGATGACTACGTAGTTTCCGATCAAATTAATGAGGATGATGTTAAAAAATTGAAAGAAGCTGGCTTTAAAACTATTTTTTGTAATCGGCCTGATAATGAAGAAAAGGATCAAATCTCAGTTGAGAGTATTAATAATAAAGCCAATGAAAATGGTCTAACATTTGTTCACCAGCCCGTTATTGGCGGGCAAATATCACAAAAAGATGTTGATGAATTTAGTGACCACTATGATGATGCAGAAAAGCCAATTTTTGCGTATTGTAGAACGGGGACAAGATCAAGCATGTTATGGGCTCTATCAGAATCTGGGAAAAGATCAGTTGATGATATATTAAGTCTGACCACTGCAGCTGGCTATAACCTTAGCAATCTTTTCCGATAAAGTAAGAAGAAGTTATTTAAACAGATAGGTCTGGTGCTAATGTTGTGTGAGTATATAAAAATACTATTCAATAATATTAATAACGCTTTTTGATAAACCCACTTCCTTTAAAAAACTTAAAAGACCAAAAATTAATGCTGTCATTGCCATAATAAATAGTATGGATATGAATTGATCTAGATTAAAGCTGACTTCGGTCGATATAAATATCATTGCAATCAACA
>CAYTWX010000070.1:0-4404 GCA_964442085.1 uncultured Methylobacillus sp.
GTTCGTTATACCCATTATTCATTAATGGTTTATGGCTATAGTCGTATTCCAATAATTAGCTGGTTAAGAGATCAGGCAACTGAATCATTAGACCATGCAAACAAAGCGGGCGAGTTAATTACTAATCTAGGAGGACACCCATCACTTGGAATTGGTCCACTTTTAGAAACTAATACACACGACATTGGCAACATACTTAGAGAGTCCTTAGAGCATGAAAAAGCATCTCTTGACTGCTATAGAGATTTATTAAGTGTTGTTGGTGACAGCTCAATTCTTATCGAAGAATATGCTAGAGAAATGATTTATACTGAAGAGCTTCATTTAGGTGAGGTTGATAAAATGTTAAGAAACCCAGGAGATGTAGAGCCATTTAGCAAATAAATTATGTCTAGATACCACGACGAAATAGATGCCATTGGGCTGAAATGCCCAATGCCTATTCTTAAATGTAAGAAAGGGCTTAATGCGCTTAAAACCAATCAAATATTAAAAATTAAAACAACAGACAAGAGCGCAAAAAAAGATTTTGAAGCTTTCTGTAGAAATACTGGTCATGATTTGATTCTCTTCGAAATAGAAGATGAAATTACTACTTTCTATATAAAAAAGAATTAAGAATTAAGTTTATCTAATTGTGATTTTACTTTCTCGCTCAACTCAGTGAATGCTAACAACCTTTCTTTCTCTTGATTAATTACTTCTGCAGGAGCCTTCTCGACAAAATTCTTATTCTCTAATTTTCCATTTGCTTTACGAATTTCGATTTCTAACCGATTAATTTCTTTTTGTAGCCGAGCCAACTCCATTTTTTTGTCAATTTTAATATTTAACATTAACTTAAAATTTCCAACAATTGCAACTGGAGCATCTTTATCGGCTAGCTCATCCATATATTCAATTTCATTTACCTTAGCAAGTCCTTTTAGATAAATTTCATATTCGGTCAAAATATCTTTATCCCCACTAATGGCTAATGGAATTTTCTCTGCAGGTGAAACATTCATCTCACCTCTTAAGCTTCGGCATTGAATGACCATTTTCTTTAATACTTCCATCCAACTAATTGCCGCTTCATCAACTTTACTCTGTTGAAAAGTAGGGTAAGGCTGCATCATAATTGATGCGCCCTCTTTCTTGGCCATAGGAGCAATAGTTTGCCATATTTCCTCAGTAATAAAGGGCATTACTGGATGACTCATTCTAAGAGTCATCTCTAAAACACTTATTAGCGTTCTTCTTGTTGCTCTTTGTTGAGCCTCATTACCATTTTGTAATTGAGCTTTTGCAATTTCCAGGTACCAATCACAGTATTCATCCCAAACAAACTGATATATTTCTAATGAAAGTAAATCAAAGCGATAATCTTTAAAGTTGTTCTCAATATTTTTAATTTTATTATTAAAAATACTGACAATCCATCTGTCTGCTTTTGAAAACTCTAAATACCCCTCAACACATTCACCAAAACCATTATCTGCTTCCTCACAATTCATTAAAACAAAGCGTGTTGCATTCCATAGTTTGTTGCAAAAATTTCTATACCCATCACATCTTTGTAAATCAAATTTTATGTCCCTTCCTGGGCTTGCAAGACTCGCAAATGTGAACCTTAAAGCATCTGTTCCATACGATGCTATTCCTTCTGGGAACTCTTTCTTAGTTTTCTTAACAATCGATTCAGCTTGTTTTGGATTCATTAACCCCTTAGTTCTCTTATTTAATAATTCTTCGATTGAAATTCCATCTATTAAATCAATTGGATCTAAAACATTTCCTTTTGACTTACTCATTTTTTGACCGTCAGCATCCCTTATCAAACCATGTATGTAAACATGCTTGAATGGTATCTTCCCAGTAATATGCTTAGTCATCATTACCATTCTTGCAACCCAAAAGAAAATAATATCGAAACCAGTAACCAAGACAGAAGAAGGTAAATACAAATCAAGTGCATTATTACTTTTGGATGGATATTCCGGCGTCCAATCTAGCGTTGAAAAAGGCCATAAGGATGATGAAAACCAAGTATCTAAAACATCTTCATCTCTCTTTAGGTCTCCCTCATAGCCATCTTCTTTAGCTAATTTTTTTGCTTCATCATGGGTATGTGCTACATAAATTCTATTATCATCTCCATACCAAGCTGGTATTTGATGTCCCCACCATAACTGTCTGGATATACACCAATCTTGAATATTGTTAAGCCATTGATTATAGGTATTTACCCAGTTTTCAGGATAAAACTTAATATCTTTACTTTTAACAACATCTAATGCTTTTTCAGAAATACTTTTCCCATCATCACTTTTCTTTGTCATGGCTACAAACCATTGATCGGTAAGCATTGGCTCTATAACTGTGCCTGTTCTATCCCCTCTCGGAATCTTTACAGTATAATTTTCAACTTTATTTAAGAAAGAATTGCTTTCGAGATCTCTTACAATTTTTTTTCTTGCTTCGAACCTTTCTAAGCCTTCATACTCAGATGTTCCATTCTCATTAATTAAGCCATCAAGTGTTAAAATATTAATTAATGGTAGTTTGTGTCTTTGACCAACTGCATAATCGTTAAAATCGTGCGCTGGAGTCACTTTTACTACGCCAGTTCCGAAAGTAGAATCGACATATTCGTCTGCAATTATTGGGATTTTTCTATTTAATAGCGGTAACAACGCAAACTTACCTATATATTTTTTATACCTTTCATCATCTGGGTGCACCATTAATGCTGTGTCACCTATCATCGTTTCTGGCCTAGTAGTGGCCACTGTCAGAAAAGTGCGAGCATCATCTACCAAATGATAATTAATATGCCACAGTGAACCACTTTCTTCTTCTTGAACCACCTCCAGATCGGAGACTGCAGTTTGCAGTTTTACATCCCAATTTACCAATCTTTTTCCTCGATAAATTAATCCCTCTCGATAAAGTTTAACGAATGCTTCAGTTACAGTTTTTGATAATCCTTCATCCATCGTGAATCTTTCACGGGACCAATCAGGGGATGTTCCCAACCTGCGCATTTGTTGTGTTATTTTTCCACCAGAAAATTCTTTCCAATCCCAAACTTTTTTAATAAACTCATCACGTCCCAATTCATGCCTTGAGGTACCTTCTTGATCTAATTGTCTTTCAACAACAATTTGTGTTGCAATACCTGCATGGTCTGTTCCGGGTTGCCATAGGGTGTTAGAGCCACTCATTCGATGGTAACGAGTCAATGTATCCATTAGTGTTTGATTAAAACCATGCCCCATGTGCAAAGTGCCAGTAACATTAGGCGGGGGTAGCAATATAGAAAAACTTTTTGGGTTATTTAAATCTTCCCCCGTATTGTAGTAGCCTTCAGACTCCCAATATGTATACCATTTCTCTTCTATTTCTTTGGGGTTGAAAGATTTTGATAGTTCTCGTGTCATAATTTTTTATCTTAAATAATAGTGAATTCTAACATGTCAAAATAGGCTATGAGTCTAGAATTTTTAAACAGAACATACCTTACAAGCTTTATCTTTTTTTATTGTTATATCTTTCCAAATCATATCTTTCGCATTAAGAAGTAATAATCTACCCGTTAACGAATTACCAAGATTTAAAATAACTTTCATGGCTTCCGCAGCCTGAGTTGCTCCGATCATTCCAACTATCGGCGAAAAAACTCCGTGATCAGAGCATCTTAATTCTGATTCATTTTTTGAATCAGGAAATAAACATTCATAACAAGGACTGCTAATTTTTCTGAAATCAAATACACTAACTTGGCCCTCAAATTTAATTGCTGCACCCGATATGAGTGGCTTTTTGAGATTAAATGCAATTTTATTTAAGGCATACCGGGTCTCAAAATTATCAGAACAATCAATTATCACGTCGACATCTTTAGCTAGGCCAGTCATTTCCTCAGTATTAAGTTTTTTATCAACCGGAACAATAATGATTTCTGGGTTAACTGAGTTTAGAAATCTACTTGCCGATAATGCTTTATTAACTCCGATAGACTTATCGTTGTGGAGTATTTGTCTTTGAAGGTTAGAGATATCTACGCTATCAAAATCACAAATTGTGATCTTACCTATTCCTGATGATGCAAGATAAATAGATGCTGGTGAGCCTAATCCACCTGCCCCAATTATTAAGCAATGACTGTTAAGTAGTTTTTCTTGGCCAGCATATTCAATTTCAGGTAAGAGAATATGACGACTGTACCTTAGCAATTGGTTATCTTTCATAACTCAATACTACCTCGTTAAGTCTTTTGGGTTTTTGTAATGAAATAACTTGACTCAAGAAGGCAAATGAATCATCAATAGAATTTTTTTCTATCATAATAAGTCTAGAATTTCATTAAAATGGGGTGGCTGATGGGGCTCGAACCCACGACAACTGGAATCACAATCCAGG
>CAYTWX010000071.1:0-4381 GCA_964442085.1 uncultured Methylobacillus sp.
TCTGCTGCGGAGCGGCCAATGCCAAGATCATTAACTTCTATAGTTTTAATTAGGCCTTCAGGGTTAATGATAAATGTGCCCCTTAATGCAAGACCTTCTTCCTCAATCATTACCTCAAAATTTCTCGCCATAGCCCCTGTTGGATCACCAATCATCGGAAATTTTATTTTCTTAACAGATTTAGATGAATCATGCCAAGCTTTATGACTAAAGTGAGTATCTGTTGAAACTGCATAAACTTCTACATTTAATTTCTTTAATTCTTCATAGTGGTCTGCAAGGTCACTTAGCTCAGTAGGGCATATGAAAGTAAAATCCGCTGGATAAAATACAATTGCTGACCAATGTCCTTTTAGGTCCTCGTCTGTAATATCTATAAATTCGCCATACTCATCTTTAGCCTGGTATGCTTTGGAGTTGAAAGGCATAACATTAGTATTTATTAATGAACTCATTATTGCTTCCCTTTATTAGTTTTGTTTGAGTTACCATTCTAATAGAATTATTTCATTTGTATAATTAAATATATATATTGAGTTAATAAATAATGCTTATTATAAATTTTCTTTACTTATCTCATAAATTTCTTTTTCTTTCTGAAGTTGTTTTAATCTTGCTTCAACTCTAGACTTTTGATAAAAATCGCCATCAGCTGCCCTTACTGCCATATCCATTTGGGCTATAGCCTCCTGTAAGTTGTATTTGTAATAAAATGACTCTGCAAGGCTTTCATATTGCAAAAGTCTCATCCCTTTTAACGAGTATGCTTTTGCTAGAAGCTCATAAAGGTTTGAGTCATTTCGGAAAACTAATACGTAACTTCTTAAAAATTTAATAGCCTCTGTTGCTAATTTTTTTTCGATAAAGTAATTTGCTAATCCATAAATAAATATCCTATGTTTTGGATATTTTTTTATGGATCTTGATAAAACTTGATATGCACTGTTTAGATCACCTCTTTTAAGTAAAATTTCAACACGTAATTGGTCTACCATCGGATTCTCAATATTCTTACTCATAATCCATTCCAATTCACTTTCAGCCTTATTGAAATTTTCATTTAATAAATATGCATAAGCAAGAGCATATCTTTCACCAAGCTCATTAACATAGGCTCTACTTTTCACATTTATTTCTAGCTCTTTTTGTATAGCTTTCTTATTCCTAAGAAATACTCTAAGTTTTCCTTTTACAAGATGAAAGCTTAGGTCGTCAGCTCTTTGTTTATAAGGATAATCAGATAAGCGATCCTTAATGTCGCTTATACGCTCTGAAGTAATTGGATGAGTTCTAAGAAATGAAGGTGAAGCTCCTGATGAATATCTACTACCTTTCTGTAGAGTTTTAAAAAAATCAATAGATCCTCTTACATCAAAACCTGCCTTATCAAGAATTTTGATACCAACACGATCTGCTTCTTTTTCATTTTCCCTTGTAAAATCTAAGACAGTTTGAACTCCCATCGCTTGTGTAGCTAAAATTGCTCCTCTAGCTAAATCAGGATTTGAGCGTGCTAATAATAAAGCCAACCCAATCCCTAAATAGGATTTAAAAGAATCTTTCTGAAGTTTGCCTATCATTCTAGCAACATGTCGTTGGGTAATGTGTGCAACTTCGTGACTTAAGACGCTAGCAAGTTCTGACTCAGTGCTAGCAGACAAGATAAGACCCGTGTGAACACCAATTACACCGCCTAGCATTGCAAATGCATTAATTGATGGGTCATTAACTATAAAAAATGTGATTCCACTTCCTGAATAATCACTTGCTTTTACTATTTTATCTGTTACTTTATTTAAATAATCTTCAATTTCAACATCACGAATAACCCTATCACTCTTATAAACCTCCTGAAGTATTTGGCTACCAATAATACTTTCTTCATGAGCACCAATCACAGTTTCGCTATAATCACCTAAATCAGGTAACTCATTAGCTAAGGATATTCCTGATAGTAAGAAAAGAAAGAGGAAAAGCTTTTGCATCATTTTGTTTAGAGTTATTATAATAACTAATTATATAAATAAGTATTATAGCCCCATGCTCACACATATTGATAAAGATGGTAATGCCAAAATGGTTGATATATCTAAAAAAAATAATTCAAATAGAGTCGCTATTGCATGTGGTTTTATTGAATTAAATAATGCAACTATTGATTTAATTAAGGTTGGAAATTTAAAAAAAGGTGATGTGTTAACTGTAGCAAAAATTGCAGGCATACAGGCATCCAAAAAAACGTCGAGTCTAATTCCTCTTTGCCACAATATTAATTTAGACAGCATTAATATTGAGTTTAGGATAAGCAATAAAGAAAATAAGATTTACTGTCAATCAACTGTTGGGTGTTCAGGTAAAACAGGTGTAGAAATGGAGGCGTTAACTGCTGTTTCAATAGCACTCCTTACCATATACGACATGTGCAAATCTTCTGATAAAAATATGGTGATATCAGAAATTAAGTTGGTAGAAAAGCATGGTGGTAAATCAGGGGTATGGATGTCAAAAGATTAAAGTGGCAATAGTTACTTCAATTTCTCAACAATCTTATTTGCTACAGTTTTTGGATTAACGTTATTGATCTCATAATTCTTATCTTGTACCCATGACGCATTGTCTCCCCAAGGGCTATATCTAATAGGTTCGCCTACACCAAAAATTGTAAATGATTTTGTATTTACAGCGCTTGCAATATGACCAAGTCCAGAGTCATTCCCAACAAAAAAATCTGATTTTTTAATAATTGCAGCTGTCTCTAAAAGATTATAATATCCACAACAATCAATAATTTTTCCTTTAAAGCCTAAAGCAAAATCTTTAGATAAAGTAGCATCATTTTTATCGCCAACTAAAATAATTACATCAAAAAAGTCATTTAAAATATTAGCTAACTTTATATAATTAGAGATATCCCAAATTTTTCCTTCAAAATTTGCTCCCACACCAATTGCAAGAAAACGACAATTTTTATATTTACTAACATTTCTATTTGCGAGATCTTTTTCATAATCTGAAAGCCAAATAGTAGTTAATGGAATATTATTTTCAACAATTTTCTTAAGTGATAAAAAATGCTTTTCCGCACTGTGCATCTTTAAACTAGACTTATTTGAAGTCTTAAATAATTTTTTCTTAGCTTTTACAAGATATAAAATTCCATCGGATCTTAAATCAACTGCTAGATCATATTTTTTTTCCCTTAACTTTTTAATTAATGCTAAAACACCGAACCACCCCAACTCTTTATTTTTTTGGTAAAAATTATCTATATATGGGCAATATTTAAACAAGATTTCTGAACGCTTATCTCCAACAATATCAAAAGTTGCATTAGGGAATTTAGAATGTAATGCTTCAAGTGTGGGTGTTGTTAAAATCACATCTCCAATATTAGATAATGTGATAAAGAGAATTTTTTTAATACTTTTATCTTTTATTATTTTATTCATCAAAGTTTAGGTAGTTTTTTTTATTTGGGCTTCATAACCTTTGTGCTTGTCATAATTCCACAGGTATTGTGTTGGCGCTTTTCTAATTTCACGTTCTAATAACTTATTCAATTTACTTGGTGTCGAAACCGCATCAGGATCTATGGTTTCAAAGTGAATTTTGAATCCTTTGCCATTACCTAACCTTTCTCCAAAAGTCATTATTACATTAGCTCCTGTTTTCTTAACCAACTTGCTAACCAACACCATTGTGTATGCCGGACGACCAAAAAAATCAACCCATTCACCTTCACCCTTGTTTGCTGCCTGATCAGGTAATATTCCAATTGCTTCATTTTTTTTTAATGCACCCAATATTTGCTTTACACCTGATTTATCTGTTGGGGCTAATGTTTGAAATCCTTTTTGCCTACCTTTTTTAATCAAATTAATGAGCCATTTTTGTCTTGGGGGTCTATATAAGACAGTAAGGGGAAATTTTGAGCCATAATATATTGAAGTTATTTCGTAACAGCCTAAATGAGGGGTTAAAAATATTATGCCTTTTTTATTTTTTTGTGCCTTCTCTATTGCATCTAAACCTTTTACCTCTTTTATCCAACCTAAAATTCTTTTTTCTTTACTTGTCCATATAGCGAATGCTTCCAAAATCGTTTTACCTGTTTCGCCTATGTTTGTATTGATAGCTCTTTTTAAATCACTCTTATTGCTATAGACATTAGAATTCGTTAAATTATCGACTAATATATCTCTACTTCTTAAATTTAAAAAATTAAAAAGATGGCCAATTAATACTCCTATTAATTGAATAAAAAATAAAGGAATTAAGGAAACCAAAAAAATTACGAGCTTGAGTAATAATTTATTCATTTTTACGTCTCTTATCTTTTAGGTACCCAAAAAAATAGAAAGCTTTTTTTAATACCCCCTCC
>CAYTWX010000072.1:0-4326 GCA_964442085.1 uncultured Methylobacillus sp.
GTAATGTCAATTATTACAAATGGGAGCAATGGCTTTTTATTCAGCTATATGACAAAGGCTTAATCTACAAGAAAACTTCTATGGTCAATTGGGACCCAATCGATAAAACTGTGCTCGCTAATGAACAAGTTATAGATGGGAAAGGTTGGCGATCAGGTGCTGAAGTTGAAAGAAGAGAAATTCCCCAATATTTTATGAAAATTACTGATTATGCTGATGAGCTTCTTGAGGGTCTTGATGGTTTAGATGAATGGCCTGATCAAGTTAAGACAATGCAAAAAAATTGGATTGGAAAAAGTAGTGGTTGTGAAATAACTTTTGACCTTAATGGAAGTGAGGAGGTTATAAAAGTATTTACAACGAGGCCAGACACTTTGATGGGAGTGACTTATCTTGCTATAGCCCCTGAACATAAAATTAGTCATAAGATATCAAAAAATAATAATAAAATTAAAGACTTCGTTGATGAATGTAAAAAAATTGGCGTTTCAGAAGCTGAAATATCAACTGCAGAAAAAAAAGGTATTTTTAGTGGCTTATTTGCCAAGCACCCGATAACAAAAGAAAATATTCCAGTATGGATAGCCAATTATGTCCTAATAAATTATGGGGAAGGTGCGGTAATGGCAGTCCCTGCTCATGACGATAGAGATTTTGAATTTTCTAAGAAATATCAACTACCAATTAAACAAGTCATTAAATCAATTGATTATGACGAAAGTAAAGCCTTTATTGGCACTGGTAACCTCATTAATTCTGCTGAATTTAACGGTCTCTCAAGCGAAGAATCAACAAATGCTATTTCAGACAAATTAGAATCATTGGGGAAAGGTAAAAAAAGGATTCAATTTCGAATTCGTGATTGGGGTATTTCTAGACAACGCTATTGGGGTTGTCCGATACCTATGATTAATTGTAGAGATTGTGGTGATGTTCCAGTTAAAGAGAATGAACTTCCTGTTACTCTTCCTGAAAATATAACAATGAATGCTTCTGAAGTTGGTTCACCTTTAAATAAAATGCCTGAATTTTATTCATGCATTTGTCCAACATGTGGGAAAGATGCAAAAAGAGAAACTGACACAATGGATACCTTCTTTGAGTCATCATGGTATTTTGCCAGGTACACATGTTTTGACCAAAAAGATAAAATGCTTGATGATAGAGTTAATTATTGGCTACCGGTTGATTACTATATTGGTGGAATTGAACATGCAATTCTTCACCTCCTGTACGCTAGGTTTTTTAATAAAGTCTTAAGTGATATTGGTTTAATTAAAACAAAAGAGCCATTCAAAAAACTACTAACCCAAGGTATGGTCCTGAAAGATGGGGCTAAAATGTCAAAATCTCAAGGTAACACAGTTGACCCTCAAGATCTAATTAGAAAATATGGTGCAGATACAGCTAGGCTATTCATAATGTTTGCGGCGCCAGCTGAACAGAGTTTAGAATGGTCTGATAACGGTATTGAAGGTGCTCATAGATTTCTTAAAAGATTATGGAGTATAGTTAATATTCACATTGAAAGTAAACCTAAAGCAAATAAAGATATAAATATAGAGCTAAAGAAAAAGATAAAAGAATTAAATTTTAAATTAAATGCAACAATAAAGAAAGTTACGGATGACCTAGAACGAAGAAATAGCTTTAATACAGTCATATCATCTGTAATGGAGTTACTTAAATTTTTGAATGATTCTGATAAAAATCAAGAATTACCACACACGATAAAACAAGAGGTATTAGAAGATATTTTATTAATGCTAAATCCATTTGTGCCACATATTACTTCAGAGTTATGGATTCTTATCAGAGAAAATAGTGATATCAATGACATGGCATGGCCGAAAGTAGATAAATCAGCCTTGGTGCAAGATGAAATAAAAATAGTTGTTCAGGTCAACGGAAAGCTGAGGGGAAATATGATAATATCAAATCAGTTGGCAGATGATGAAATTAAAGAAAAATCTATTGAGATTGATACTGTCAAAAAATTTATAAATAATAAAGATGAAATCAAGAAAATTATTTATATTAAAGAAAAACTAATTAATATTGTTGTCGGTTGATTAAAATATGAAAAAAATTTTAAGATTTATACTTTTACTGATTTTAACATCTAGTTTTATCTCATGCGGCTATCAACTCCGGGGGGCACAGGAAGTAAGTTTTAAATCAATATCAATTGATGGTGGATCCAAGAAATTTTCTAAAATCCTAAAGAAAAAATTTAATCAATCAGGTGTGAAAATAAATGCCGTTGATTCCGAAATAAGTCTCGAAATAATTAATGATAATTTATCAAAAGAAATTCTATCATTGAGCTCAAAAGGTAAAGTTCGAGAATACCAAATTACATACAGAGTCACATACAGGGTTAAATCGAAAGATGGTGAATGGGGCTCAGCAGTTAAAATCGAAACGAGCAGAGATTATACTTTTGACGATACTAATATAATTTCAAAAACGGAAGAAGAATTGCGAATAATAAAAGGGATGCAAGACCAACTTATTAGAACTATGGTTACTCAAATTTCAATTTTAAAATAAGATTATGAATGCTATTTATGCTCCAATTAATATAATAGAAAAAATTAAAGAGTTAAAGAAAAATTGTATAACTATTTTAGGTGATGAACCAGTTGTCTCAAATCATATTAAAAAGGAAATTAGGTCATTTACTAATTCAAATAACATTGAATATCAACCTATTAATTTTGATGGCACTACTAAGACAAATGAAATAAAATCTTTATTTGAGAATGAGTCATTATTCTCGAATGAAACGCTCTACATCATCAACATCCCAGTTGGAAGAATTTTAGTAGAGACTAAAAAATTTATTATCGATACAATTTCAGTAAATCAAAATGATTTTTTTATAGTACACTTCCAAAAATCAACGAAAGAATTATTAAAATCATCCTGGTTTCAAGAGATCAGTAAGAAATCACTTCAATTCGAAGCTAAGGAACCAACCCCAAGCCAAATCCAACATGCAATTAAAGCAAGGTCAAGCTATCATAACTTGAACCTTGATAATGAATCAATATCATTGTTATCGAACCTATCACTAGGTAATTTACTAGCGGCTGAAAATGAAATTATAAAATTATCATTAGTTGGCTTAGGTTCTGATATAGATATAAAAAAGTTAATAAGCCATATGTCTAACGGCTCTAAATTTGATAACTTTAAATTATTAGATTTTTGTATGTCAGGGCAAATTCAAAAAACAGCTCAGGCATTAGCATATTTCGAAGAAGAGGGAGTAGAGCCTTTAATGCTAAATGGACTTTTTTCATGGATTTTTACAGCTATTTCTAGATTAAAATTTTCTTCAGATAGCTCTATATCTAATACAAAACTAATGGAGTTACGTATTTTTGGAGGCTCTCAAGACTTAGTTCGTACTTCAGTTAAAAAACTTTCATTCAATCAAATAGAGGCATGTTTACTTAAAATAAAAGAAATAGATCTGATATGCAAAGGTATAAATATTGGAAACCCTTGGCTAGAACTTGATAGGTTTGCAATTGGAATATCTCGTTTAATTAATAAAAAAACAGCGTAAAATACCTAAATGGATATTAAAGACTACATCCTTAAAATTGGAATCGAAGCAAAGAAAGCAAGCTTCGCGACTGCATCTGCAACATCATTACAAAAAGATAATTTTTTAAATAATCTAGCACACAGAATTCTAGCTAATAAAGTCAGTATTATTGCTAATAATAAAAAAGATCTTATACAGGCAGAAAAAGACAATCAGGATGAATCATTCATTGATCGTCTAACTTTGAATGAAAAAAATATTACCAGTATGGCTGATGGATTACTTGAGATAGAAAAATTAGAAGATCCAATTGGGCAAATTATCAATCAAAAAACTATGAAATCTGGTATAGAAGTAAGCCAAATGAGAGTCTCGCTTGGGGTGATAGGAATGATTTATGAATCAAGACCCAACGTGACGATCGATGCTGCGGGGTTAGCTATAAAATCAGGTAATGCAATAATTTTAAGGGGTGGTTCTGAATCAATTAATTCTAATAAACACCTTGGAGAATTGATAACTCAATCACTTCAAGAATCTGGTATTAATACTAATGCAGTACAAATTATTGAAATCATTGATCGGCAAGCAGTGAGTGAACTAATAACGATGAATAAATTTGTAGATGTCATTATTCCCCGTGGTGGAAAGAGTTTAATAAAGAAAATAACTGATGATGCAAAAATTCCAGTTATTAAGCATCTTGATGGAAATTGTCATATATTTGTTGATGAATTCGCTGATATTCAAACATCAATTAATATTGT
>CAYTWX010000073.1:0-4305 GCA_964442085.1 uncultured Methylobacillus sp.
TAATTGGGGTTAATCAAGGTCGTTTTGGTTTTTTAGCTGATTTAAACATTGATAGCATGTTTGATAGTATTGATAATATTTTAAATGGTCTTTATATTCAAGATGATCGGATGTTGATTGAAACAAGCATTGTGAGAAATAATAAAATAATTCATGAGTCTTTTGCGTTAAATGACATTGTTATAAGGAGCGGTGTAAGACTCATCGAGTTAGAGGTGATTATAGATGAAAGCTTTGTCCATACACAAAGGTCTGATGGCTTGATTGTAAGTACGCCTACTGGCACAACTGCATATGCACTTTCTGCAGGGGGACCAATCCTTCATCCTAAACTAGATGCAATTACAATCGTACCGATTAGTCCACATACTTTAAGTAATCGGCCTATTGCTGTTAGTGGTGACAGTGAGATATTAATTAAAATAGTTAATATAGATGAAGCCTATGCAAGTATTGATGGACAAATTCAAATACCTTTAGATAAAAAAGACAGCATCAGAATTAAAAAAGCTAAACAATCTATTTCAATCCTTCATCCAAAAGATTATTGTTATTTTGAAATGCTTAGAAATAAATTAAATTGGGGATAAAATTTATAAATGCTTGAAAATCTTTCAATTAAAAATTTTATTATCGTTGACAAACTAGAGTTAAACTTTAAAGGCGGCTTTTCTGCGCTAACTGGAGAAACTGGAGCAGGAAAATCTATCCTAATTGGAGCGCTATCTTTGGCGCTTGGTCAAAGAGGTGAAAGTGGTGTAGTGAGAAATAATACTGATAAATCAGATATTTCTGCCATATTTAATATTCAGGGAAATACCAATGCTCAGGAATGGTTGAAACAGAACGAACTTGAATCCGATGAAGGTAACCTTCTTTTAAGAAGGGTTGTATTTGAAGATGGAAGGACTAAGGGATTTATCAATGGGATACCTTCAACTATCAATCAATTAAAATCGATTGGTGAATTTCTTATTGATATATATAGTCAAAATTCGCATCATTCATTATTAAAAAATTCTACACAAAGAGAGATTTTAGATAATTTTTCAGCATCTGGTGAGGAGGTAAAAGAAATTAGAGGGTGTTATGAAAATTGGCGCAATCTTTTTGAAGAGAATGAAAGTTTTAAGAAAAATAAAGAAGCTTATATCGAAGAAATAAAAGAGCTCGAAGAAAAAAATAAACAGTTTATGGCGTTAGATTTTTCCTTTTCTAGCTGGCAGGAAATTCAAGAAAATCATAAAATGCTTTCTAACAGTTCAGAATTAATAAGTGGGATTCAAGATTGTATTTCGAAAATGGACAATGAAACTCCCTCTGTAATAAATCAAATTAACCAACTGCAAACAGACCTATCAGGCTTATCTAAACTTGATGGTCGGCTAAGCAATCAACTGAAAATTATTGACACTGTATCGCTTGAAGTTGGTGAGCTAGTTCGAGAGTTAAATCAGTACTTACATACATTAGATTTAAATGAAGATCTAAAAAATCAAGTCGAGGCTAAAATTCAAGATACATTTGAATTTTGTAGAAAATATCGTGTAAAACCTGAAGAACTTGATTCTGTGAGTAGTGATTGGCAAGATCGATATAATTTGTTGGAAAAATTAATAGATAAAAAAGAAATAACAGAGGCACTAAATGAAGCAAAGAAAAATTATGATGAAGCTGAAACTAAATTATCACAAAAACGTCAAAAAGCAGCGTTAGAACTCAATAAAATTATTACTGACAAGCTTAAAGATTTATCTTTTACAGATGGGAATTTTGAAGTTAATTTAAAACCAATTGAGCCTAGTGTGAATGGAGGTGAGTCAGTTGAATTTTTAATTTCAACTTATCTTAATGCAGAGCCAAAACCTATTCAGAAGGTAGCGTCCGGTGGTGAATTATCTAGAATTAGTTTAGCTATAAGAGTGGCATCAATTAAAAGAGCTAATGTGCCCGTAATGATTTTTGATGAGGTTGATGTTGGTATTGGCGGTGGAGTAGCTGAAGTCGTTGGCAAGTTGCTGAAAGATCTAGCTGATGATCGTCGACACCAAATCTTTGTTATCACACACTTACCTCAGGTTGCTGCCCAATCTTTAAATCACTATAAAGTTTCAAAAGATCAAGTTAATCATGAGACCATCAGCCAAATCAATCTTCTTGATAAAAATGGCCGAGTTAAAGAGCTTGCTAGAATGCTTGGAGGGGTTGAAATAACAGAAGCTACCCTGGAGCACGCTAAAGAATTACTTAATTAAGTTTATGACATTAAGCGATATTTTCAGTACCACCTAGTCTAAAACTGCAGGATTTATTTGTACAATCTGCGTAAATATATAGCGCATGCTCGATAATTTTAAAACCATTTTTTTCAGCGATCATGTTTTGTCTTTTTTCAATTTCCTCATCAACAAATTCTTTAATAAATCCACATTGAAGACATACAATATGATCATGATGCGCTTTTTCGTTTAATTCAAAAACAGCCTTATCACTTTCAAAGTGATGACGGATTAAAATCCCTGACTGCTCAAATTGGGTTAAGACCCTATAAATAGTTGCAAGGCCAACCTCCTCATCTGTCTTTAGCATTATTTTGAAGATATCTTCCGCAGACAGATGCTTATCTTTATTTTTCTCAAAAATACTAAGTACTTTGAGTCTAGGTAGTGTTGCTTTAAGGCCTGTTTTTTTTAGATCATCATGCTGTGTCATAATTAAATAACTCCGAAAATAGTAAACTCTAAAATTAAATTAATTTAATATCTAACATGTTATATTATGAACGTATGCAAATAAAGACATATCTATATGATTATTTTTTAATTTTCTTATTATTTAATCTGATATCCTGTTCCTCATTAGATTCAGTCCCTGAGTTTTTACCTAAGGTTTACAAGATTGATATACAGCAAGGTAATGCGATATCTTCTGAAATGTTAATGAAGCTCAAACCAGGAATGACTAAAGCACAAGTACGTTTTGTTCTGGGCACTCCATTAATTAAAGATACCTTCCATAAGGAGAGATGGGATTATGTGTATGTAATGAGAGTGAAAGATATAGTGATTGAAAAGAGACATGTCGTTTTAAACTTTGTCGATGAACTATTAAAAAATATAACTGGCGAGGTCATACCAAAAAAAGATAATAATGAGATTGATGTATCTAGCAAAGAAAAAGAATCTACCAAACCAGAGAGCTTACCTTTAGTAGTCGAAGATAAAAAATTGCCGACTGAGATAGTTTTACCGGAACCCGTAGACACTTCGGAATCTATAAATGAGGCGATCAAGCAAGATATTATCGACTCTCTCCCAGAGAAAGATGATGCTGGTTACTTTGATATTTTATTGGAAAAAATAGGATTTTAAATACATGAGAAACCCTTTAAAAATAATTGTTGTTGGAGCATCTGGAAAGATGGGACAAACTTTGATAAAACAAATTTTAGCTGATTCTGATTTGTTATTAACTGGAGCAGTTGATCAACCGTCTTCTAATATTTTAGGTATGGATGCCGGATCATTAATTGGTATTAAAACAGGCATTATGATTAATGATGATATTAAGTCCGTAATAAAAAAAGGGGATTACTTAATAGATTTTACAAGGCCTGAGGCTTCAATAGGCTATTTAACTGTATGTATTAAAAACAATGTTAAGTATATTCTAGGTACAACTGGATTTTCGGATGAAGAAAAACAGAAAATCTCTCAAGCAGCTAAAGATATTTCAATTTGTTTCGCACCCAATATGAGCGTGGGAGTTAATTTATTAGTCTCATTGGTTGAAGATGCCACAAAGGTTCTTCACGAAGATTTTGATATGGAAATTATTGAATCACATCATAGTGAGAAAATAGATGCACCATCAGGAACAGCGATTCGATTGGGTGAGGCTATAGCAAAAACTGCAAATTTAAGCCTTAAAGAAAATGGAGTTTTTCATCGTGAAGGCAATACAAATAGGCGCAAAAAGAATGAAATTGGTTTTTCTACCATTCGGGGTGGAGATATTGTTGGTGATCATACAGTTTTGTTCGCAGGGGATGGTGAGCGAATTGAGCTAACACATAAGGCTGGGAGTAGGTCTACTTTTGCAATAGGCGCCATCAAGGCGGTTAAATTTTTATCAAATCATGAAGCTGGTTTATTTGATATGATGGACGTATTAAATTTAAAAAAATAAGCAATATTTTCAAATTTTAAATTGTAGTAAAGTTACGAATGATTTATACTGACATTAACGGGTGGACCTAAAACCACCCGTTTGTTGTATCTACTAGATAATTTACATTGGAGAATT
>CAYTWX010000074.1:0-4284 GCA_964442085.1 uncultured Methylobacillus sp.
AATTATTAAACCATGGATTAACCTTAGATGGTTATGAATTAAAACCAGCCAAAGTTAATTGGCAAAACAAAGATCAGCTTAATTTTGTGCTAATTGAAGGCAGAAATCGGCAAATAAGAAAAATGTGTGAATTAGTTGGTTTGAGAGTCAATGGTTTGAAAAGAGTTAGAATTGGAAATGTTAGGCTAAATGATTTACCTGAAGGTAAGTGGCGTTTTTTATCTGAAGAAGAATCATTCTAACTAAAATAGAAGCAAACTTGATAAACTATTCCTTATGATTAAAAAATATTTAATACTCCTTTTATTACTGATAAATTTTCCAGCTGCAAATGGACAATCATTTAAAGAGTTTACTGTGGGTAATTATTTTGCCCCAATAAATGAGAAGTATTTAGAGCTAACTGCAGCTTGTAGAAAGAATTATGATGAAAAAGAAAAAAAGAAATATTTTGAAATATTATTTTACAATCAAGATAAGAATGTTTTTGATATGAATAAGCATTACAAAACATATCAGCAAGGACATAAAAACCTTAAGCCACCAATATATTCTTTTACTGTCAGGAATTGGTTTAAAACTATCGGAGTCAAAAGTGGGAAGTATGAATTCATTTCAACAACAGATCAGAGGAGCATAAGAAGGAATGAGATTATTCCAGACAAGTTATCTCAGGCAATATTAAATTCAGGTCAATTTGATATGTATTTTCATTATCAAAATGACAATACAAAAAGTTTTGGAAGATTTAAGGTAATCAACAAAGAGGTATTGGGTAATTGCTTTGAGTGAATTATTTTTATTAAAGTCTTAAGATGACTTTTCTTTTATCTAATTATGTCACAGCAGGGTTAATTTTTTTTGGGGCTATACTTTATTCTTCTGTAGGTCATGGTGGTGCATCATCCTATATTGCAATAATGGCAATGATGGGAACACCAATCGATTCAATTAAACCTATAGGTTTGGTTTTAAATATAATCGTATCATCCGTTGCTAGCTATCGCTATATAAAAAATAAATTATTCAACCTTAAAGTTTTTGTTCCAGTTGCTATAGGATCAATTCCTGCTGCTTTTCTAGGAGGTTATATTCATTTACCTTCAGAAGCATATAAGAGTCTAGTTGGAATTATTTTGCTATTTGCTGGCTTTCAATTTTTGTTCAATATCTTTAAAAACTTTAAAAAAAAATCTAATCGCCGAGTCAATTTTTTATTAGGAATATTTGCTGGCTTTATAATTGGATTTGTTTCTGGTTTAACAGGGACAGGCGGCGGTATTTTTTTGTCACCATTAATTGTTTTTTTAGGATGGACAAGTGTTAAAGGAGCCTCAGGAACTGCCGCAGCATTTATTTTATTTAACTCAGTGGCAGGACTTTTAGGTAATATAACTTCAATCCATTTGATACCTGATACAATATTTTTATACGCATTTGCTGTTATTTTAGGTGTATTAATTGGGACTCAGCTTGGTATTAAAATATTTAATGAGAGTTTTATGAAAAAAGCTTTAGGTTTGGTGTTAGTGGTTGCTGGCATTAAATTTATTGTTTCATGACATTGTTGTATAGTTAATTAATTATTAGTTAAGGGAGGATTAAAAATGATAACAAAATCTAGTAAACAATTCTTTTGGCTGTTTGCAATTATTGGATTTTTTTTGTCCCTTTTTTTATTGATAAATGAGTATTTCTCACATGATATATTTCTTCAGGAATACGATAGGCAAATGGCTTTTTGTACTGAATCCAACAAGCAATGCAACCTTGAAAGATTAGCAAACAAACAAGTAGAAGATTTAAATGCTAACCAATTAAAGCTGATCGAATTAAATGCACTTATTATTAGTTATAAAAAATATCTTTTAAACATATTGGTTATATTTGGTGTATTTAACTTAATTGCTATTATTCCAATAATCGTGAATTTTTACAGCGAAATTAAGTCAAGAATTAAACTAAGTAGATAGTTCAGATACTTTTTGTTTTGAGGAAAATTTGACCTTTGGTGTCAGTTGCAGAAACTGTGATAGTTCCTGGCTCTGCAGGCGAGAATTTAAATTTAAGATATGGATCCTGGCTCATACTAATCCCATTCTCAGCAACCAAAATACGCTCACCATTGAAATCATACCTTACTTGAGTCACAATCCACTCTGGTACAAACCAACCATTAATTGAATCTTTTTGTAACCCTGTGAAATTAGGATGTTTAATACGAGTAGTTAAATATTTCTCTTTTGCTTTTACTAGAATTTTACCTAAATCTTTGGTCAACTCTGGATCAGCACTATTCATATAACCACTACATCCGCCTGATGCTCTAATCGCTACTTTACTCATATACAATTTTCCATTGCTGTCCTCACCAACGACGCGAACAAATGAATCAGTTTCCATTCTTATTCTTGTAGAAAGGTCAAGGTTCTGTGTATTCCCTGTAAGGTGATATGTTGCAGCTTTTTGAACTGGGTTGCTATCAATAATGAGGGTTACTTTTTTAATTGTAATCCCAGCTTTTTGGACTATTGTGATGTTCACTGGAACCTGAGCCCCACTTGATGCTCTAGCTGGACCATCAATTTTGATGAAATTAACTTCTTCAATTACCCTATCTTCGAACATCCTCTCTTTTATGTAAGGCCACACATCAGGATTTGCTGCTGCGTTAGCAAACGAGGACGCACTTATAAGAACGAAAAAGATTAATAATTTTTTTATATAATTCATTTTATTTCATCTACTTATTGATTAAACTCTATAATACATTAGTCCAAATAGACGTAAATGTCTAATTTATTACGATATAAAATGAAACAGTTACTCCTTATTTTTTTATTAAGTTTTGCAGCTATTTCTTTTTCAAGTACGATTGAAAAAGATGCTAATGATGGAAGTCCCCAAGCTCAGTTTCTATTAGCGAAAGAGCTTCTTAATGAAGATGCAGACAAAGCACAGGAATACTTTCTTCTTGCAGCCTTTCAAGGACATATTAAAAGTGCACATTATTTAAATTGGGTAATTCCTGCTATTGCTAATGATTCTATTAATACGGTCATCACCCCAGAAGTTTACGATGAAAGTAAAGGCATTATCTCTAAAGAAATATTGAATAAAATTAGAAAACAAGGAAATCAGGGCGATATTGTGATGCAGTATTTAATGTGGAGCTTATACGTAAATAATAGGGGAGTCACTAAAGCAGAAGCCTATACTTGGCTCAAACAGTCTGCTGGTAATAAGAATACCTCAGCATTATTTGGCTTAGGCTTACTGTATTATTATGGGTACATTGTCCCTATAGAGAGGGATAAGGGAGTGAGGCTTATTAAGGAAGCAAGTGATCAAGGCTTTATTTTGGCCTCCATCTTTCTAAAAAAAACTAAGTAATCACCATCTTAAGCGTTTCTTTTGTCTCAAGAATATCTAATAAACAGTCTATATTTGGATGCTTTCCAGGATTCTCTTTTGCGTCTAAAACGTGTTCACAATAGAGCTTAAGGCCCTCAGCCGCAGCATTCACGTTTAACTCGGCAAAGACAAGGAACAAGTGATTATATAATTTTAACGAACCTTGAGTTCCTGCTTCGTTTAAAATGTGCCCACATTCAGCCCCAGTTGAATCCAATAATGTAATTTTATTAAGATGGCTTACATCAGGTAACTCTGATAATTGGTCCTTAAATTTTTTCATTAATTTAAAGTGATTAAAATTTAAAAGTCGATGAGGTCATAATTTTAGATGTGACTTTCATTATTTTTTGAATAAAGACTGGTAAATCAGTCGCTCCCATAGATTTTGCAGCCGCTTCGTGTATCTCTTCATCTTTCTTCATTTGTTTGATGATAGCAATTGTTCTTTTATCTTTGGATGAGATTTTACTTAAATGGCTTTCTAGGTGAGAGGATACTTGCTTTTCTGTTTCTGATAAAAACCCTAAATTATATTTTTCGTCAATTATGCTAGCAATACTTCCAACTGTAAAAGAACCTGCATATAAAAAGAAATTAAGACGGCTGGTACTTCCATTGAGCTCATTAATTCTTGATTGGCACCATGCCAAATGATCAAGCTCTTCATTCGCAGCTTTTTCTAATTGTTTATGGATTTCATTGTTTTTATTAAAGAAGAGTTGTCCTCTATATAAAGCTTGCGCACAAACTTCCCCTGAGTGGTTAACACGCATATATCTACTATGGTTTTCTCGTTCTTCAGGACTTAAAGTATAAGAACCCTTAAAATTACTATCAGGCCTTAATCTTTGGGGAGGTGAGGAAACA
>CAYTWX010000075.1:0-4258 GCA_964442085.1 uncultured Methylobacillus sp.
AGATAATGAGGTAATTCAAGCAGTTACTCAGCCAGACTATGTAAGCTCATCAAGAGCAAAAAAACTAGACGTTCCACCTGACTTAACCGATGTTGAAGCTAACTCTCAATACGGCGTTCCCGGAGAGGCGGTCTCATATAAAGATTATGAAGACGCCAAACAAGCAGGATATACAGAAGTTAAAGTTCTTCAAAATCCTGAGGGTATGCGTATTGTTAAATCTGGTAATTTAAGATGGTTAGTTGTTACTGAAGATCCAGAAACCTTATGGCCACATCTAGAAAGTTTTTGGCAAGAAATTGGTTTTGGTATCAAAGTTTTAAATAGGCGAACTGGCGTAATGGAAACAGAGTGGACTAAATCATCAAAATTAAAAGTAGATACCAATAGAGGATTAGGAAGTAGATTTGACGCATGGCTGGATGGCATGTCAAATTTAGCTGATAGAAGAAAATTTAGAACTCGACTTGAGAACGGAGTAGAAGAAGGCACTACTGAAATTTATATTTCGCAAAGAAGTATTGTTGGTATGGACCAAGATGCAAAAGATAGAATTAAAAGGTTGAAAGAGGGATCTTACTCAACTGATATGTATAAAATTCAAGAATACATTCCTGATGATGAGGATGAGGCAAAAGAGATTACAGATAAGCTCAAAAAAGAAATGAATATGGATGAATATGAGGTGAATGCAGAGATACTCAGAAGATTAATGACTAAGTTAGGGATGACAGACTTTGATGCAAAACAGAAGCTTGCAAACCCAATCGAAAAGAAAAATGCAACTCTAGTTGAAAATAAAAGAGGAGATTATTTGTTGTTAAATGACCCATTCGATAGATCTTGGAGAAGGCTGTCATTGGCTTTAGATATTATTGGATTCATAACGGAAGATAAAAACAGGTCTGAGGGTATTTTCTATGTGAAATATAAAGATTTAGAACTTGAGGGACCTAAAAAAAGAAATAAAGGATTGATTGATAAATTAGCATTTTGGGAAGATGATGAAGAAGAATTACTGCGCAAAAAAGAAGAAGAAGAAAGAATAAATAATATGGAAGAGGAAGAGATCGAAGTTATAGAGGATAAGTCTTTAACTGAGGAAATTATGGGTTTTTGGGGATCTGATGATGAAAAAGGGGTTGGAAAAAATGAAAAAAGATACCGTATAAGAATTAAAGAAGATCAAAGTGGAGCTAGAGTCTTTATTGACTATCCTAATGGAAAATTAAATAATACAAAAACAGCAAAGAGTATTTTAAACATTATTTATGAGCACCTAAGGTAAAAATATTCTTCGTATATTCCACAGAAAAAAAGTTATGATTACCTAATGTACAATATAATTCGATTTTTTTTATTTTTATTTAATCCAGAATTTGCTCATCACTTAGCAATGAAATCTTTGAAGGTAGCAAATTTTCTAGGAATATTAACCTTCGTCCAAAATAAAAATTATTGTAAACCGAGAATAATTTTTGGTATTACATTTAATAACCCAATTGGATTAGCGGCAGGCTTAGATAAGAATGCTGAATATATTGATTGTTTGTCAAAACTTGGGTTTGGTTTTATTGAGGTTGGAACTGTAACCCCTAGGCCACAACCAGGAAATCCAAAACCAAGGTCATTTAGGTTAACAGAAGAAAAAGGTATTATAAATAGATTTGGTTTTAATAATGACGGAATCGATAAGGTAATAAACAATATTAAAAGATCAAGCTTTAAAGGAATTCTTGGTATCAATATAGGAAAAAATTTTGATACACCAATTAATAAAGCAGTAGATGATTATCTTCTTTGTTTCCGAAAATCGTATTTATTCGCAAGTTATATTGTGCTTAATGTTTCCTCTCCAAACACTAAGAACCTTAGAGCACTCCAGTCGGGTGAAAATCTAAATGTGCTTCTAAGAACAATTAAGGACGAACAAAAAACATTATCTAAAAAATATGGAAAATACGTACCATTCTTACTCAAAATTTCACCTGATAACTCAGAATCTCAATTAAGAATAATATGTAAGCTATTAATCGATTACAAAATTGATGGAATCATAGCTACTAATACTACAATTTCTAGAGGTGATGTAAATAAATCACAATTTCGTAATGAGTTGGGTGGTCTTTCGGGACTCCCATTAAAGTCAAGCTCACTGAAAACTTTAAAATTATTAAAAAAAATACTTAAGGGAAAAATTCCAATTATTGGAGTTGGCGGAGTAATGTCTGCAAGAGATGGTAAAGAAAAAATGGAAAATGGTGCAGATTTAATTCAAATATATTCAGGCTTAATCTTTAAGGGACATAAGTTGATTTATGAACTATGTAGAGCAATTAAATAGTTCATATTCAAAACCATATCTATTTTCTTATAGAAGGTGTCCTTATGCTATGAGAGCAAGAATGGCTCTTGTTGAATCTAAAATAGAATTTGACGTTTATGAAATATCACTAAGAAACAAGCCCCAAGAAATGCTCTTGATTAGCCCAAAGGGTACAGTGCCTATTTTAATATTTTATGAATTAGTTTTCGATGAGAGCCTGAAGATAATGAAGTGGGCATATCAAAGTAGTAAATCAAATCAATCAATGTCGTTAAAGCCTGAAGATAATGAAGTTGCATGCGAGTTAATTTTGATTAATGATGGAAAATTTAAAGAATCATTGGATTGCTATAAGTATAATGAGCGATTTCCACAAAAATCAAAAATGGAGCATAGGGGGGATTGTTGTTTATTTTTAGAAATTTTAGAGCAGCGATTAATGAATATGCCTTTTTTAATGGGTAATAATAGAACTTTTGTGGATATATCTATTTTTCCTTTTGTAAGGCAGTTTGCAAACGTTGATAAAGAATGGTTTGATAATTCAAAATTTACTGAAGTAAAAAAATGGCTGTCGAAACTTACAGGAAGTGATTTATTTAGGCAGATAATGAAGAAACCTAATTTTGATTAAGCTGATACCTTCTCTTTATTTTTAAAATTAAGAACTACTTTATCGTCTTTATCAATATCAATTTCAACATCACCACCGTTTATAAGTTTCCCAAATAAAAGTTGATCTGCTAAAGCCTTTCTTATTGTGTCCTGTATCAATCTTGCCATAGGTCTCGCACCCATTTGAGGATCGAACCCAGCTTTAGCAAGGTAAGATTTTAATTTTTTGGTAAAGGTAGCATCTACTCTTTTATCGTGTAATTGATTTTCGAGTTGAATTAAAAATTTATCAACAACTTTCAGGATTACATTATTGTCTAATGCGCTAAATGATACGATCGCATCAAGTCTATTTCTAAACTCTGGAGAAAATATCTTTTTAATTTCAATTTGTTCATCACCTAATTTCTTATTGTGAGTAAAACCAAAATCTAGTTTGGATAATGCCTCAGCACCTGCATTTGTTGTCATAATAATTGTCACATTTCTAAAATCAGTTTTTCTTCCATTACTATCAGTAAGGCTTCCATCATCCATTACCTGAAGAAGTATATTGAAAATATCTGGGTGAGCTTTTTCAATTTCATCCAGCAATAAAATAGCATGGGGATTTTTGTTGATTTGCTCTGTTAACATTCCTCCATTATCAAACCCAACATACCCTGGAGGTGCACCAATTAATTTTGATATTGAATGCCTTTCACTAAATTCACTCATATCTATACGAATTAATTCAATACCAAGTGTGTAAGCTAGTTGCTTTGCAACCTCAGTCTTACCTACACCAGTGGGCCCACTAAAAAGGAAGCTACCAATGGGTCTACCTTCAGGACCTAAGCCACTCCTAGCCATCTTAATAGCTGATGAGAGTGAGTTAATTGCTTTATCCTGTCCAAAAATAACTGCTTTTAAATCTCGTTCTAAAGTTTTAAGGGTGTTACGATCATCTTTATTTACTGTTTTAGCTGGTATTCTTGCAACCTTTGAAATTACTTCTTCGATTTCTTTATTACCAATTATTTTTTTCTTTTTGTTTGCGGGAAGAATCCTTTGAGCTGCTCCTGCTTCATCAATAATATCAATTGCTTTATCGGGGAGTTGTCTGTCATTAATAAATTTTGCAGATAGCTCTACTGCGCTAATGATAGCGTCAGATGAAAATTTTACTTTATGGTGTTCTTCAAATCGAGACTTTAAACCTTTGAGAATTTTTATAGCTGTTTGAACATCTGGCTCTTCAATGTCGACCTTTTGAAATCTTCTCGTTAATGCATGATCTTTTTCAAAAACAGATCTAAATTCTTGGTAAGTTGTAGC
>CAYTWX010000076.1:0-4199 GCA_964442085.1 uncultured Methylobacillus sp.
AATAGCTGCTTCATTTGCTGCATTATTTGTTATTGGCTTAACTGCTCTAAATCTTAACGAGTATAAAGCTGTTGATTCTGTAATACTTGTCGAATCAGATATACCAACAGATTTAATCAATGATCACTTCGCAAATGCCTCTTCAAATGTAAACTTCTTTATTCAAACAAGTTATAACAAATAACAGCATGATTTATAGGCTGCTCTTTATTTTTTTTCTATTCTCTTCCTTTATTAGTGTAAGCCACAGTAGCGATGACCCTTGGTTAATTATTGAGAAAGCAGCAAAAGCAACAAAATTTCTAAACTACAAAGGGGTCTTTCGTAGTCAACATAACAAAAAAATTAAATCAATAGAAATTACTCACGCAACAAATAATGAGCAAGAATTTGTAAGAATGAACGTCTTAGATGGGTCGCCTGGAGAAGTTTTGTCCCAGGGCAAAACTACTTATGTCTACAACACCATTGAAGATAATGTAATTATTCAAAAAAGAAAAAAACAAAGACTGTTTCCAGCTATTTTTCCTAGCAATGTAGAAACACTAAGAGATTTTTATCGTCTAAGCATAGGAAAAACTGAGCGAATTGCCGGTAGACTTTCTCAATTAATAGTTTTGTCACCAATTGACGACTTTAGATATTTTCATTATTTTTGGTTAGATAGGAAAAGTTTCTTACCATTAAAGATGATTGTAATTGACAAGAATGAAAATATTATTGAACAAGCTTCTTTCACTCAAATTAATATGATTAGCAATAAAAATCTAGACTGGTTTAAGCCTGACGTTGACCCATCAAAAAATTATATATTTGACGATAAAATAGTTGGTCAAGGCATTCTCAAAAATAGGTTTTGGAGGTTGAAAAAAATACCCCCTGGCTACAAAGAGGTTGATTTCAGAACCAAACGTATGTCTGGTTTAAATTTCCTTAGTCATCAATTAGTATTTTCAGATGGACTGTCTTATGTATCTTTGTTTATTAAACCAATCTCACGAGGACAGAAACCAAAAGTTGGTCATGTAAAAGTCGGTACTAATAACATTTGCGCACGATATCAGGATGGCTATCAAATTATGGCTGTTGGTTCAGTGCCAACATTAACTTGTAATAAGTTTAGTGAGTCTATAGAATTTTAACTAAATGATAGAAGTATTAGTGGCTATCGCTAAGAATGAAAAATTTGCGAAGGTTGGTATTAGTCGAACAAAGCCTTGTAGCTTATGTATTAAAACTCAAGGATACCGAGGTATCATCCGGGGTAAAATTTTTTCGTTTCAAAAAAAAGATCTAAATTTAAAATAATCACAATAAGTTTTTTAGCGAAGTAATCTTAGCAACAATAGATTTAATTTTTAAAAGGATTTACTAAATATGAAGTTTTTAAAGCTCAATTTTGTCTTTGCATTACTCCTATTTTTTAATAGTTTAAATGCAGTTGGTTTACCTGATTTTTCTGTAATTGCTGAGGAGCAAGGGAAGACTGTAGTAAACATTAGTGTGGTTAATAAGGGGCAAACAAATCAAAATATAAGCTTAAGTAGGGAGGAGCAACAACTTCAAGAATTCTTTAAGAGGTTCGGTATCCCCGGCATGCCAGGAATGACTCCCCCAGGTGAAAATCGCCGGAAGAGTCCGGCTTCTGGAACAGGATCAGGTTTTATTATTGAAAGTGACGGGTACATAATCACTAATGCTCACGTAGTATTTCAAGCTGAGACGGTAGTAGTTAAGCTAGCTGATAAACGAGAATTTAATGCTGAGATTGTTGGTATTGATAGAAGAACAGATGTTGCTTTACTCAAAATTAAGGCTAAGAATTTGCCTAAAGTGACCTTTGGTAATTCTGAGTTAATTAAGGTTGGTCAGTGGGTTGCAGCAATTGGATCTCCATTTGGCTTAGAGAACACTATGACAGTTGGAATTATTAGTGCTATTAATCGAGCTCTTCCACAGGAAAATTTTGTCCCATTTATTCAGACAGATGTTGCAATTAACCCCGGAAATTCAGGCGGACCTCTTTTTGATACTAAGGGTAATGTAATTGGGATAAATTCACAAATTTATAGTAAAACTGGTGGATCTATGGGCTTATCTTTTGCCATCCCCATAGATGTGGCAATAAATGTTGCTGAGCAATTAAAAACAAATGGAAAGGTAATTCGCGGATGGCTTGGAATAATCATTCAAGAGATTACAAAAGAATTATCTGAGTCATTTGGAATGAAAAATACACAAGGCGCACTTGTTGCTGGAGTTGAAAAAAAGTCTCCAGCAGATTCAGGCGGCCTACTTCCTGGAGATGTAATAATAAAATTCAATAAAAATATTATTAATAAATCATCAGATTTACCTAAGTATGTAGGAATGACTAAGCCTAAAACAACTGTTCCAGTTGAAATTTTAAGGAAAGGCAAAGTTATTACACTAAATATAAAGGTTGGTGCAATTCCATCGCAAGAGAAAATTGCTAATTCAAGACTTGAAAATCAACCAAGTAAATTCAACAGCATTGGGTTAGTTTTGCAAAGTTTGTCAGCTCAACAAAAGAAAAAAATTGGTGGAAGAAAAGGTCTTTTAGTTAAGGATGTTCAAGGAAGTTCGTTAACAGCTGGAATTATGAAGGGAGATATTATACTTGTGGTCAATAATACCCCCGTGAAATCAATTCAGTCCTTTAATAATAACTTAAGAAAAATTCCTGATGGTAAAGTAATTGCTATATTGCTTTATCGAAATGGGGATACTCTTTTTGTACCAGTAAAAGTAAAAAAATAATTTTTTTAAAAAAAACTATATTCTATAGGGTAAAATCAAAACATAAATAAAGGCGCCTATTGCGTCTTTATTCTTCTAAACAAACTATTTTCTATGAAAAAAATAAGAAATTTTTCCATTATTGCTCATATTGACCATGGCAAATCTACATTAGCTGACCGAATTATTCAGCATTGTGGTGGCCTTGCTGATCGTGAAATGGAAGAGCAGGTATTGGATTCTATGGATATTGAGCGTGAAAGAGGAATTACCATTAAAGCCCAAACAGTTACCTTAAGCTATGAGTCCAAAGATGAAAATATATACACACTTAATTTAATAGATACACCAGGCCATGTAGATTTTTCTTATGAGGTCAGTCGCTCTTTAGCTGCATGTGAAGGGGCTATTTTAGTTGTAGATTCCTCTCAAGGGGTTGAGGCACAAACAGTAGCGAACTGTTATACAGCTCTTGATCAAAATTTAGAAGTTTTTCCTGTTTTAAATAAAATTGATTTGCCTTCAGCCGATCCGGACAGAGTTAGGAAAGAAATTGAAGATGTCATTGGTATTGAAGCTCACAACGCTATTCTTTGCTCAGCAAAAACAGGTGTTGGGATTGAGGAAATATTAGAGGCTATTATTGATAGAGTGCCACACCCACTTGGGGATACCGATAAACCTTTAAAAGCAATTATAATTGATGCTTGGTTTGATAACTATGTCGGCGTTGTTATGCTTGTGAGGGTTGTTGATGGGCAATTAAAACCAAAAGATAAGGTTCATCTTATGGCAACAGCTTCAGAATTTATTTGTGAACAAGTCGGCATATTTACACCAAAAGCTTTGAATAAAAAATTATTAAGTGCCGGTGAAGTTGGCTTTGTTATATGCGGTATAAAAGAGCTAGATAATGCCAAAGTTGGAGACACGATTACACTTTCAAAAAATAAAGCAACTGAGGCATTCCCAGATTTTAAGGAAGTAAAGCCCCAAGTATTTGCTGGTCTTTATCCAATTGAATCAAATCAATTCGAAGCTCTGAGAACGGCACTTGAAAAGCTAAGGTTAAATGATGCCTCGTTACATTTTGAGCCAGAAAACTCAACTGCTTTGGGTTATGGTTTTAGATGCGGCTTTCTCGGCTTGCTTCATATGGACATTATTCAAGAGCGACTTGAGCGCGAATATGAAATGGATTTAATCACAACCGCTCCAACTGTTATTTATGAATTATTGTTAAAAGACGGCAAAACTAAAATGATTGAGAATCCATCAAGATTGCCAGATTTGTCTGTAATAGAGGAAATTCGAGAGCCAATAATAAATTTAAAAATTCTTTTACCTAATGATTATGTTGGACCAGTTATGACATTGACGAATGAGAAAAGAGGAATTCAAAAGAATATGCAGTATTTAGGTAGACAGGTCATGATTAC
>CAYTWX010000077.1:0-4161 GCA_964442085.1 uncultured Methylobacillus sp.
TCTTAATAATTATGATAAATTTTCTCATAAAATGTACAATAACCCTAATAGAAATGTCGTTGAAAAACTAATGAACGCACCTATATCTCCTAATTTTATTAGAGCTCAATCTCAGTCTTCATCACGTGTGCGAGAAATCCCTTATAACTACACATCATTTTCTGACAAAGAGATTGTGCTTCGCTTTCTTGGTGATGATATTTGGATTGTTTTAGAGGAATTGCGGGGAGAAAGAAAAACCGGTCATTCAGCTAAGATGTTATTTGAAGTTTTAGGCGATCTTTGGGTGGTTAATAGAAATCCATACCTGCAAGATGATCTTTTAGAGAACCCTAAAAGGCTTAAGATGCTTATTCAGGCAATGCTTCATCGAGTCCGCGCAATAGAAGATAGAAGTTTTGGTAATATGAAAGTTGCTCAACTAACAACTGCTGCGTTATCTGCAATTAATTCGTTTGAATCTGAATTCAAGAAAATAAAGAAGCTAAGGAAGCGAGTGTTGTCTCGCTTAAAGCGACACACTAAGAAACATAATGTCCAATTCGATGGCCTTGCAAGAGTGTCGCATGTTACCGACGCTACAGACTGGAGAGTTGAATACCCTTTTGTT
Source organism: uncultured Methylobacillus sp. (assembly GCA_964442085.1). Taxonomy (GTDB): domain Bacteria; phylum Pseudomonadota; class Gammaproteobacteria; order Burkholderiales; family Methylophilaceae; genus BACL14. Next base: position 611 of record CAYTWX010000077.1, read on the forward strand.
GTAATCAACCCAGATACAGAAGAAGAAGTTTCTGAGTTAGTGAAAGAGTGCATAGCGTTAGAGTTAACAATTATTCCGAGAGGAGGAGGTACTGGATATACGGGAGGAGCAATTCCATTAACTCCTTTATCCGCTGTAATTAATACTGAAAAATTAGATAGTATTAGCTCAATAGAGTATAAAAATTTACCAGGCTTAAGTAAACCTACCCCAACAATTAGCTGTGGAGCTGGCGTAGTAACAAGAAGAGCAATGGATTTAGCTTCAAATGCTAAATTAGAATTTGCTACTGATCCTACATCTGCAGATGCATGCTGTATAGGAGGTAACGTTGCTATGAACGCTGGTGGCAAAAAAGCCGTTTTGTGGGGAACAGCTATAGACAATTTAGCCTCCTGGAAAATGGTTGATCCAGACGGTAACTGGGTGAAAGTTGAAAGACTAGACCATAATTTGGGCAAGATTCATGATGTTGAAACAGCTCGCTTTAAGGTCAGTAGATTTTTAAGCGATGGAAATCTAGTTGAAGGGGAAGCAGAGATTTTAGAAATTCCTGGTGCAAGCTTTAGAAAGATTGGTTTAGGTAAGGATGTTACAGATAAATTTCTGAGTGGATTACCAGGTATACAAAAGGAAGGTTGCGATGGCCTCATCACATCTGCTACATTTATTCTTCATAAAATGCCCGAACACATTAGAACTATTTGTCTCGAGTTTTTTGGAAAAGTTTCCGAAGCAGTGCCAACAATTGTTGAGATTAAACATTACATAGATGATCTAGACGGAGTTCTTCTTGCAGGACTTGAGCATTTAGATGAAAGATATATTAAGGCAGTTGGTTATAGCACAAAGTCAACACGAACTATGCGACCCAAGATGGTCCTAATTGCAGATATTGCCAGTGATGATGAGGATACAGTAGGACAAACAGCATCTCAGGTGGTTCGAATATCAAATATAAAAGATGGCGAAGGCTTTATCGCTGTATCCCCTGATGCTCGAAAAAAGTTTTGGCTTGATAGGGCTAGAACTGCTGCAATCGCAAAACATACTAATGCATTTAAAATTAATGAAGATGTTGTTATCCCACTTCCTAATTTAGCAGACTACTCGAATGGGATAGAAAGAATTAATATCGAGCTGTCGATTAATAACAAATTAAAACTTATATATGAGCTTGAACAGTTTATAGAAAAATCTTCAGTAAGCACTGATTCAATTGATAAGCAATTATTGGACAATAAAAAAACTTTAGCTTTTTCGCTACTAAAAAAAATAAAGAGCAGGTGGGTTTATCTTCTTTCAAACCTTGATACCCCTGTCAGTATGCTTGATGAAAGTATTCAAGAGATAAAAGATAGTAACGAAACCTTGTTGGAAGTAATTCAGTCTCATGAAATTATAATTTCATGGAAGTTAGAATTAAAAGAGCCATTAAATGAGATATTTTCTGGTCGTGATTTCCAATTAATTTTAAAAAAAATAAATGATATCCATCAAGAAGTTTTAAGGTCCCGTGTCTTTATTGCATTACATATGCATGCTGGTGACGGAAATGTTCATAGTAATATTCCAGTTAATTCAGATGACTATGAAATGATGCAAGACGCCAATCGAGCTGTAGCTCGGGTTATGAGTTTAGCTAAAAGTCTAGACGGAGTTATTTCTGGTGAGCATGGTATCGGTATTACCAAAATGGAGTTTATTGACGAATCTACAATTAATACATTTGCAAACTATAAAGCAAAGGTCGATCCGAACGGTCATTTCAATAAGGGAAAATTGATGCCTGGGTCTGGGTTGGCAAATGCTTATACACCAAGCTTCGGCTTGCTTGAGCAAGAATCAATTATTATGGAGCAATCTGCTATTGGTGAAATTGCAGATTCCATTAGTGATTGTTTGAGGTGTGGCAAATGTAAGCCAGTTTGTACAACCCATGTTCCTAGAGCAAATTTGCTTTATAGCCCAAGAAATAAGATTTTAGCAACTTCACTATTAATTGAGGCCTTTCTTTATGAAGAGCAAACAAGAAGAGGCATCTCATTTAAACATTTTGATGAATTCAATGATGTTGCTGATCATTGCACCGTTTGCCATAAATGCCTTGCACCTTGCCCTGTAGATATTGACTATGGTGATGTTTCAATTGCTATGAGAAATTTTTTAAGAGAGCAGGGAAAGAAAAACTTTAATGCCGGTACTTTTATGGCTATGAGCTATTTAAATATGAAAGACCCAATTACAATTAAGATAATGAGAAAATTGATGGTTGATGTTGGTTATAAAATTCAGAGATGGGGCCATTCTGTATTTAAGAAAGTTGGGCTTGTTAACTACTTAAAAAAATCACCAACACCAACTGTGGGTAAGGCCTCAGTAACTGCCCAAGTTATTCATTTTATGAATAGACCAATGCCAAAAAATATGCCTACACGAACATCTAGGGGCTTGTTAGGAATTGAGGATGATAAAATTGTTCCGGTGATTCGAAATACAAACAAAATTGACGAAAATTCTGATGCAGTCTTTTATTTTCCAGGTTGTGGCTCTGAGAGATTATTCTCACAGGTTGGTTTAGCGACCCAGGCGATGTTATATGAGGTAGGTACAATTACAGTTCTTCCTCCAGGGTATTTGTGTTGTGGTTACCCACAAAGTTCATCAGGAAATCATGATAAGGGCCAAGAAATTACATCAGAAAATAGAGTTCAGTTTCATCGAATTGCAAACACGCTTAATTATTTAGATATAAAAACAGTTATCGTATCGTGTGGTACCTGCATGGATCAGCTTCAGAAATATGAGTTTGAAAAAATATTTCCAGGGTGCAGATTGCTAGATATTCATGAATATTTAATGGAAAAGAACGTTAAAATGGATGGCGTTAATGGTCAGCAATATATGTACCATGATCCATGCCATACACCAATGAAGACCTATTCCGCTGTAGAGGTTACTAATACATTAATGGGAGAAGATATTCCTTTAAATGAAAGGTGTTGTGGAGAATCTGGCACTTTTGCTGTTAGTCGTCCAGATATTGCTTCACAAGTAAAAATGAGAAAACAGGAGGAGATTGAAAAAGGAATAAAAAATCTTCCAAAGGCTATAGATGAAAAATTACCAGTAAAAATATTAACATCATGTCCATCTTGTTTGCAGGGGCTTGCTCGTTATGGTGACGATACAAACACTACGGCAGACTACATTGTGGTTGAGTTAGCTAAAAATAATTTAGGAGATCAATGGCTTGAGCAGTATGTTGAAAAAGCAACCAATGGAGGAATTGAAAAGATACTTCTTTAGTTAAAAGGGAAGAAATATTCCTGTTGCAATTCCTTGTAGAGCTCGTGTTATTCCTCTTTCAGATTTTTCAGACAATGTATAAGCAAAGTAATCCATCCTCCCGATTATTTTTCCAAACTCTCGTTCAAAAGATAAGTTCGAACTTTTCTCGTCTATCTGATTTGATAGTAAAAATGGCTCCCCATTATTATTTGTTTTACTCGATAATTTCCATAATACAATTTCAACATTACGTGCTGAAT
>CAYTWX010000078.1:0-4150 GCA_964442085.1 uncultured Methylobacillus sp.
CCAGCTAGGATAACTGGTACTAAATCTAAATATCAAAGACAATTGTCAACAGCTGTAAAGCGAGCAAGATTCTTGGCACTTTTACCATTTACCGATAAACACTAGGGAGTTTTTTATGGAATTAATATTATTAGAAAAGATAATAAACCTTGGTGAGTTAGGTGATATTGTAAATGTTAAAGATGGTTATGGAAGAAATTTCTTAATCCCACAAGGAAAGGCTAAAAGAGCTACTGAATCGAATAAAGCTGAATTCGAAAGTAAAAGGGCAGAAATTGAAAAACAACAAGCTGCACTATTAAAACTAGCTCAGAAGAGAGCCAAAGATCTTGATGGCTTTACTCTTGAAATCAAACAGAAATCAGGTGTGGATGGAAAGCTTTTTGGGTCTGTAACAAATATCGATATCACTGATGCAATAAAGAATGCTGGTCATGAGGTTGTAAAGTCAGAAATTAGAATGCCCGATGGGCCTCTAAAGAATACTGGAGAGCATATTGTTACTTTAACACTCCACCAGGAAGTTAGTATTGAGATAAAAGTAACCGTAATTGGTGAAGAGTAAAATATTTTTATTAATTTTTTAAGCTGCCAATAGGGCAGCTTTTTTTTTATTGGTTATAATAATAAGATGGCTGATGATCAAATTAAGAATTTAAAATTACCACCTCACTCTATAGAGGCTGAGCAATCTTTATTAGGCGGCTTATTGATTGATAACACCGCGCTAGATCAAGTCGCTGATAAAATTTCTTCGAAAGATTTTTATAGACAAGATCATCGGTTAATATTTATTCATATAACTAATCTTGTCAATATAAGTAGCCCAGCTGATGTAATCACTGTTGCTGAATCCTTAGAAAAAAATTCTGAATTAGCCTCAACTGGTGGGATAGCTTACCTTGGAAGCCTTGCTGAAAATATGCCTTCTGTTGCTAATATTCGAGGCTATGCAAAAATTATTCGTGATAACTCTATTTTACGTAATTTAATTACGGTTGGCTCTGACATTGTTGAAGGTGCTTTTTTGCCAAAAGGAAAAGATGCACAGCAATTACTAGATGAAATGGAGGCTAAATTATTTGCCATTGCTGAGTCTGAAAGTAACAGGTTAGGGTATAAAGATTTCCAAGCTGTCATAGCTCAAGTTGTAAGAGATCTAGAGGAAAGAGGACAAAATCCTGGAACAGTAACTGGATTATCCACGGGTTTTACTGACCTAGACAATTTAACTACTGGTCTTCATGGTGGTGAGTTAGTCATTGTTGCTGGAAGACCTTCAATGGGTAAAACAGCCTTAGCGATGAACATTGCTGAGGCCTGTGGGGTAGATCAAAATAAAGCAGTAGCTATATTCTCAATGGAAATGGGATCGGAACAAATAGTAACAAGACTCCTTGGAGCGGTTTCCAAAGTAAACCAGCAAAAAATGCGGACTGGGAAAATGGATGAAGATGATTGGGCAAAAATTGCTGATGGCCTTGGTAGACTAAATGAGGCGCCACTTTTCATTGATGAAGGTTCGGCACTTAACTCTTATGAGCTTAGAGCTAGGGCTAGAAGGCTTCATCGATCTACTGAAGGGGGTTTGGGATTAATAGTTGTTGACTATATTCAACTTATGTCTGCCTTAGGTGGGCAACAAGGTGAAAATAGAGCCACAGAAATATCTGAAATTTCTAGATCATTAAAGTCACTCGCTAAGGAGCTAAATGTGCCAGTTGTAGCATTATCCCAACTGAACAGAAATGTAGATAGTCGTCCTGATAAAAGACCACAAATGTCTGATCTAAGAGAATCTGGAGCTATTGAGCAAGATGCAGATGTTATTATGTTTATATACCGTGATGAAGTTTATAATCCAGACTCTCCTGATAAGGGAATCGCTGAAATAATCTTAGCAAAACAAAGAAGTGGCCCAATTGGAACAGTAAAGCTAACTTTTGTTGGTGAATTCACGCGGTTTGAAAATTATGCTAATCCTGGATATGAGTCAGGTTATTAAATTAAATGCGACCACTTAAAGCGACGATAAACCACCAAGCCTTATTGAACAATCTTGATTGTGTAAAAGGAATGGCGAGCAAAAGTAAAGTAATGGCAGTTCTTAAGGCAAATGCATATGGACATAGCTTATTAGATGTTGCTAAAACATTAAATACAGCAGATGGCTTTGCAGTATTATCAATTGATGAAGCAGCTATACTAAAAGAAAATTTTCCGAATCATACCGTCTTACTACTGGAAGGTTTTTTTGATAAGAGCGAAGTTAAGCTTGCTTCTAAATTTGGCGTTAATGTCACTATTCATAATCAAAGACAAATTGATTTAATTGAAGAAGTGAAGCCAAATTATCCAATTAATATCCATTTAAAAATTAATACAGGTATGAATAGATTGGGTTTTATGCCAGCCGAGATAAGCTATCTTCTTGAATCATTAGGTAGTAATCCTTATATTGCAGAAATAGTTTTAATGACTCATTTTTCTACTGCTGATGAAGAAACAGGTGTAGAAAAACAACTTAGAGCATTTAACTTGATTTCAGATAATTATAATTATCTAGCATCAGTAGCAAATTCAGCAGCTATTATTAGGTACCCTGAAACTAGACTAGATTGGGTAAGGCCAGGCATTATGATTTATGGCCTTTCACCATTTGAAGATAAAAGCTCAAAAGACCTAGGTTTAACTCCAGCTATGTCTTTAACATCTGAAATTATTGCAGTTCAAGAAATAAAAGCCGGAGATTCAGTTGGTTACGGACTAGACTTTAAATCTGACAAAGACATGAGGATTGGAATTGTGGCATGTGGTTATGCAGATGGTTATCCAAGGCATGCCCGAAAAGGTACCCCTGTTGCCATTGATGGTCAAATTTCAAACTTAATAGGTCGTGTTTCAATGGATATGCTTTATGTAGACATATCGCAAATAATTGACGCTAATATTGGCTCAAAAGTTGAATTATGGGGCGAGCAAGTTACTGCAGATTCAGTTGCTAAATTTTCTGGGACTGTTGGGTATGAATTAATTTGTGCTGTTTCCGCCTCAAAAAGAGTCCCCTTATGGAGTATTAATGCCTAAAAGTAAAGTTGCTTATCAATGCACGGAGTGTGGTGGACAATCGACTAAATGGCAAGGCCAATGCCTGCATTGTTTTGGTTGGAACACGCTAGTTGAAAGCTTGGTTGAAAGCAAAGGTACGTCAAGATATGCTGCTCTAACAAAATCTAATGAATTAACAAAATTAGATCAAGTGGAGACAATAGATGTCTTAAAAAGACAAACCAAAATATCAGAGTTTGATCGTGTTTTAGGTGGTGGGTTTGTTCCTGGAGGAGTTATTTTGCTTGGAGGTGATCCTGGAATTGGTAAATCTACGATATTAATTCAAGCTTTGTCAAAAATAACACAAGACCCAAATGAGCCTTGTGAAGTCCTTTACATTAGTGGTGAGGAATCATCCCAACAAATTGCAATGAGAGCTAAGCGACTTGAGCTTGAGGTTTCTGATATTTCAATTTTATCTGAGATTAACTTAGAAAAAATAGTCACCACTGTTGAGAAATATAAGCCTAATGTAGTGGTAATCGACTCGATTCAGACAATTTATTCAGAAGAGATAACATCAGCACCTGGGTCCGTAACTCAAGTTAGAGAATGCTCAGCTCAGCTAACAAGAATAGCCAAGCAGCATAGTATTACGATTATTTTAGTTGGGCATGTTACAAAAGAGGGTACTTTGGCGGGTCCAAGAGTATTGGAGCACATTGTTGACACAGTTCTTTATTTTGAGGGAGATCCTAGCTCAAGTTTCAGAATGATTCGGGCATTTAAAAATAGATATGGTGCAGTAAATGAATTAGGTGTTTTTGCAATGACAGAAAAAGGCCTTAAGGAGGTAACTAATCCTTCAGCACTTTTCTTATCACACCATCACAATCAAGTTAACGGCTCTTGTATTACATGTATCCAAGAGGGATCAAGGCCGATGTTAATAGAAATTCAAGCTTTAGTTGATGGCGCTCATGGAAACTCCCCTAAGCGACTCTCGGTCGGATTAGATCAAAATCGGTTAGCAATGTTATTAGCATCTCTTAATAGGCATGCTGGAGTAGCTTGTTATGACCAAGATGTATTTGTAAAT
>CAYTWX010000079.1:0-4134 GCA_964442085.1 uncultured Methylobacillus sp.
AACAAATTGACCTTGTAAAAAAGAACGAGGAAAAGGTTAATTAGAATCTAAGTGAGTAGATCTAAATTTATTCAAACAAAAAATACTGTAACGTATTCAAAAGCCTATAAAAGCTCATCTATAAAAGATGAAGTCCGAGAAGAAATAGCAGAAGAGACGCCTATTGCACTAATTTACAATGGAATATCTCATGTTGTGATGATGGGTTCACCATCCAACTTAGAAGATTTTGCAGTCGGATTTTCTGTTACAGAGGGAGTCGTATGTGATATATCTGACATATATTCGATTGAAATAAACCGAAAAGATAATGGTATTGAGTTAAATATTAAAATTTCTTCTGAATCCTTTGTAAAACTTAAAGAAGTTAGAAGGAATTTGACTGGCAGGACTGGATGTGGACTTTGCGGAGCGGAAAGTTTGTCTCAAGCGATGCGAATGCCAAAAGTAAAAATTTCTAATTCACAATTTTATTCCAAGCATATTCTTAAAGCATTAAAAAATTTCTCAAATGAACAGGAATTGCAAAAAAAAACTGGTGCAACCCATGCGGCTGCAATATTTAATAATGAAGGGGAATTAAAAATAATTCGTGAAGATGTCGGGCGACATATAGCTTTGGATAAATTAATAGGCGCCAGTCTTAAAACTAACATTTCTGAAAGTGATTTTGTTATCACATCGAGTAGGGCAAGTTATGAGATGGTTCAAAAAATAGCATATGTTAATTTAAAACTCCTAGTTGCAATTTCTGCGCCAACTGGTCTAGCGATTAGAATGGCAGACAGCTTTAGTATCACTTTGATTGGTTTTGCTAGAGAGGCAAGGTTTACAATTTATAGTCACAACCATAGAGTTATAGAGTAAAATTCTAAAAATGAATAATAATTTAATTACCATGGCTAACCAAATCGGAGGTTTTTTTAAATCCTACCCAGATAAAGAGCAGGCTACAAAAGATATTGCCGGACATATGAAGAAATTCTGGCCGCCTGTTATGAGAAAAGAAATAATCGATTATGTTGATTCATCTAAAGAAAATTTGTTGGATGATATGGTTGATAATGCAATAAGAAAATATTTAAAAGACTAGTTGCTTGTTTTCTTAGCCAGCAAAACAAAATAATTTTTATCACTTAAACGCTTCCCAGTCCAAATTTTATCCCACAATTTATATTCTGCCGGTATTTCTTTTTCTTCAGTTAGGGAGATTAATACAAGCCTACAATCTTTATTTTCTAAATTCGGATTAATACCTCTAATTCCAGAATAGTAATGTAGTAAATTGATCTGACTATCAGACAAGTTATTAACGTATACACAGGATGAACTTTTTATAAGTTGTTGTTTTACATCATTAAATATTATTTTATAATCTTTACGGTTGTCAATAAATGGACCCCAAAGAGTTATCAATGTTACCCATACCATTGTGATACCTAATGCCCAGTTAGAGATTGCTGACCGGTTAGTGATTTTGAATTTAACAATAGAAGCTAACCAAAGTAAAGTTATCACTAAGGCAAATAAGAAATTAAACAATTCGAATTCAGCTACAAAATTTGAAGAGTTAAAAAACATACGCTCATATATTTTTCCAGGAATTTCGGTAAGCATTGCAAACCACCCTAGCCAAATTAGAAAGCCAACTAAACCAAAAATCAATATTCCAAACCAATTCAAAGCACTCGCAGAACCCCTATTTAGCCTATCTATTGCGCCAACAGCAATAATTGATAATGGAATAGTGAATGGAATAAGATTTGTTTGGTTGGGTTGTCCGGTTATAGAAATAGTAATAATTAATACTAAGAAAAAAATTATTGGGATTTGTAGTTTTTTATGACTCAAGATTAATTTGAAATCTTTAATAACAAGCCAAATTGCAAGCGGAAGTGCTGGCCAAGTAAACCATAGAATCCCTTGCAAATGATATTTAAATAGCGATTCAGGTTGGAGTTTTATTGTTTTTATCCAAGATAAAAAAAGATCTGGCTCTAGATAGTGAAATAAATATAACCAGGGACTGATGACGAAGATAGTTATAATTGATGATATGGCAATAAATATAAAATATCTTTTATTTCTCCAATTGTTAAATATTAGTAAAAATATTGATGATAAATAGATAACTACTAGAGGAGTGAAGGCACCTGATAAAAATGCAATTCCAGACCCAAAGCCAAGGAGCATACTCGCTCTAAAAGGCCTTCTAAAATACAATGAAAAAGCATAAAGGCTCGTTGTATAGCCTAGAAGTGTTGCCAATTCTGGTATTAAACTATGAATATTTAATATTAGACCAACTGAGCCTATAAAGATTAAACCTGCTTGACGACCAAATCCTTTACCCCACAACTCTCTAGTCATCAATCCAAGACTTACTAAAGTTAGAGCCATCCAAAAAATATTTGCTAGTCTAGCGCCGTCATGTAATGGGAGTATCGGTGAAAGAAGTCTTCCAAACGCTGCTCCAACATATGAGTACAAGGGTGGGTGCGTTATTAAACTATCACTTGCTGCCATAGGCATAATTACTTGATTATTTTGAATAACGTCTAGAATGATACTTATAGATGTTGATTCCAATGGGCGCCATGGTTCATGTCCAACTAAGCCAGTTAATAAAAAAATTAAGGACAATATAAAAAACAAATGTAATTTTGTTTTTTCTCCAAGATTTTTTCTTGGTGTTGACATGTTCCCCTGCCAATCATGTTCAAGATCAAATTTCATATTAAAGTAATCATATACAAAAAAAGCAGCTAAGCTGCTTTTTTTGTATATATAAAGTGAATATTTTTACATTCCATATTTTTGTTTGAATTTCTCAACTCTTCCAGCTGTGTCAAGAATTTTTTGTTTTCCAGTATAAAAAGGATGACATTGAGAACATACCTCAATAGTCATATCTTTACCAACAGTTGATTGTGTTTTAAATTTATTGCCACAACTACAAGATACGTTTACTTCTGGATAATTAGGATGTGTGTCTTTTTTCATAGTAATTTCATTCTTTTAATTTTAATTATTGGATTATCATCGATATCTTTAAAAAAATCAATGTTTTGTTTTACATTAACCTCTCATACTGTTGAAAAAATCATCGTTATTTTTTGTAGACTTAACTTTATCAAGAAGAAATTCCATTGCCTCTATATCCTCCATTGGATAAAGAAGCTTTCTTAATACCCAAATCTTTTGAAGAATTTCATGAGGGATTAGTAATTCTTCTCTACGAGTACCTGATTTATTCACATTGATTGCTGGGTAGGTTCTTTTTTCTGCCATCTTGCGGTCAAGATGAATCTCCATGTTACCTGTACCCTTAAACTCTTCATATATTACGTCATCCATTCGAGATCCGGTATCAACTAATGCTGTAGCAAGTATAGTTAACGACCCACCTTCTTCAATATTTCTAGCTGCCCCAAAAAAACGTTTTGGTTTCTGAAGCGCATTTGCATCAACCCCACCAGTAAGAACTTTACCAGAAGAAGGTATTACAGTGTTGTAAGCTCTAGCAAGTCTAGTAATGGAATCAAGGAGAATAACAACATCTTTTTTGTGTTCTATTAATCTTTTTGCCTTTTCAAGAACCATGTCAGCAACTTGGACATGTCTTGTTGCTGGTTCATCAAAAGTTGAAGCAACTACCTCACCTTTTACAGAGCGTGTCATCTCAGTAACTTCTTCAGGACGTTCGTCAATTAGTAAAACTATTAATGAAACATCTGGGTGATTTGAAGTTATTGCATGCGCTATGTTTTGCAGCATAACGGTTTTACCACTTTTCGGACTAGCAACTATTAAGCCACGCTGACCTTTCCCTATAGGTGCTACCATATCAATAACTCTACTTGTATTATTTTCTTCCCCCCCACTATCTCTTTCAAGTGTTAGTGGTTCAGTTGGGAATAAAGGGGTAAGGTTTTCGAATAGAATTTTATTCTTTGTGTTCTCTGGAGCATCATTGTTAACTTTATCTACTTTAACTAATGCAAAGTAACGTTCACTGTCTTTTGGAGTTCTTATTTCACCTTCAATAGTATCACCTGTGTGAAGATTAAAACGTCTAATTTGTGATGGGGACACATAGATATCATCTGGACCAGCAAGGTATGAAGCTTCAGG
>CAYTWX010000080.1:0-3971 GCA_964442085.1 uncultured Methylobacillus sp.
CACTCTGTCCAAATAGTCTGTCATGAAATAAGAATGATGAGCAATCTTCCATTCAAAAACAACATACTGAAAAAAATACCAAAAAAATATGTTTCACATCAGTTACAGAACGGCTTCTATACTCATCTTGAAGAAATCTTAAACGAAATTGGGTTCTTAAAAAAAATACAAGCAGAAAGGCTTATGATGAGGTTAAGATTATTATTTAATCGAACACAAATGGAAAAGGAAGAGATTAATATACTCCGTGGAATACTATCGGAGATTCAAAAAAAATTAAAATAATATAGAATTTGACTTTAACAGCTAAGTCTCAAATTTCATGAGATAATATTTATTCATCAATTGTAAATAAAAAATAAAATGTTTAAAAAAATAAAAGAAGATTTATCTATTGTTTTTGAGAGAGACCCGGCAGCTCGATCTTATTTGGAGATTTTAACAACTTACCCAGGCGTTCATGCAATACTTTTTCATAGAGTTGCTCATAAGTTATGGGGGATAAAGCTTTTTTGGCTAGGACGGCTAACTTCTCATATCTCAAGATTACTAACAGGAATTGAAATTCACCCGGGTGCAGTGATAGGTTCTCGCTTATTTATTGATCACGGAATGGGTGTTGTGATTGGTGAGACAAGTATAATTGGAGATAATTGTACAATTTATCATGGGGTTACATTGGGTGGGACATCATGGAAACAAGGCAAACGTCACCCCACACTCGAAAATAAAGTGGTAGTCGGGGCAGGGGCAAAAATTCTTGGTCCCATTACGATTGGGACAGGAGCAAAAATTGGATCCAATGCTGTTGTTGTAAAAGATATACCAAAAAATGTTGTTGCTGTAGGCATACCAGCTCGAATAGTCCAAGATACAGAAAACAAAGCCAATTCATTTCGCCCTTATGCTGTTGGGAAAGATGAGGCGGACCCGATGGTAAAATCAATCCAGACCCTTATCGCGAAAGTTAACAAGCAAGAAAAAATGATTGTTGACCTTGAAAATACAATCGCAGATATCTCAAAAAAATAACTAATTCAAATACTTGATTAAAATGGTCAAGTATTATAAAATAATTATTATGAAATTAACTACCAAAGGTCGTTTCGCAGTTACTGCGATACTAGATTTAGCACTCAATGAGGCTAATAGTCCTGTGACTTTGGCCGAGATTAGTAAACGTCAATCCATATCACTTTCTTATTTAGAGCAACTATTCAGTCGTATGCGTCGAGTAGGGCTAGTAAAAAGTGTTCGGGGGCCAGGTGGTGGCTATCGAACTGCAATAGACTTAAGAACATTAACGGTCAAAGATATTATTACTTCTGTAGACGAGCAAATTGATGCAACGCAGTGTGGTGGAAGCGAAAACTGTCAAGAAGGTGGGCGCTGTATTACTCATAATTTATGGGCTTCTCTTAATCATAAAATTCTAGATTATTTAGAAAGCCTTACGTTAGCCCAGCTGATAGATGAACAAAAAAATAAGACGGGTGAACATTCTATTTATTTTTCTCCAAAAAAAATAAATATGGATAAAGTTAAATTGGCGACTTTATAAATGGTTTATTTCGATCACAACGCAACCACATCAATCCACCCTGAAGTATTGGAATCTATGATGCCTTTTTTAGCTTCTCAGCAAGGCAATCCTTCATCAAGTCATAGCTTTGGAAAGCATGTGCTTGCTGCTATAGAGGAAGCTAGGGAGAAGGTAGCAAGTTCTGTAAATGCGCATCCCTCGCAAGTTATCTTTACATCAAGTGGAACAGAATCAAATAATACGATTATTAATGGAATTGCAGGCTCTTATCCAGAGAGTCATTTTGCCTTTAGCGCAATAGAGCATCCCTGCATTAGTGAGCCAATAAAATCTATTAATGCAATGGGATTTGAAAATACTTTAATTCCAGTTAACAGCAAAGGATTATTAAATCTTTCTGCCATAAGTAAACATGAGCAAAAAAAAATTACATTTCTTTCAGTTATGATGGCCAACAACGAAACTGGGGTTATTCAAGATATGCCTAGTATCGTCAAATGGGCAAAAGAGCAAAACATTAAAATACATACTGATGCTGTTCAAGCGCTTGGGAAAATTGATATAGACTTTGAGCAATTAGAAGTTGACGCTATGACTATATCTAGCCATAAAATTTATGGGCCTCAAGGAGCAGCAGCGCTAATTCTTAATAAGAAAATAGATTTAAAGCCACACATGACAGGTGGTGGACAAGAAAAAGGTTTAAGAAGTGGCACTGAAAATATAGCAGCTATAGTGGGATTTGGAAAAGCGTGTGAACGAGTTCAGAAAAACATTGTCATTATTAACAGTGAAATAAAGAAATATCGCTTTCTTCTTGAAAAAGAATTAAAAAAGCTAGGCGCTGTTATATTTGCAAATGAAGTTGAAAGATTGGGTAATACAACTTTTTTTGCATTTAATAATATTGATGGCTCTACCCTACTAACCGCTTTAGACAGAAAAGGGTATGCAATTGCAAGTGGTTCGGCATGCTCAAGTAATAGTGGGGAACCAAGTCATGTTTTACTAGCGATGGGAGTTAATCAAGAATTAGCTCAAGGAGCTCTGAGAGTTAGCTTAGGAATTAATACGAAAGAAAATGAGGTTAAAGAATTTTTACAATCTCTGAAGATTGAAGTAGATAGATTAAAACAACTCACTGCCATGGCAGCTTAAAAAGGTAAAAACAAAATTATGAAAATTGAAACAGAAGTAATGCCAATTTACATGGACTATTCTGCAACAACACCAGTTGATCCGCGCGTTGCAGAAAAAATGATTCCCTTCATAACAGAAAACTACGGAAATCCTGCATCAAGAAGTCATCCTTATGGGTGGACAGCAGAAAAGGCTGTTGAAGAAGCAAGGAAAGAAGTTGCAAAATTAGTTAACGCCGACCCTAGAGAGATTATTTGGACATCTGGAGCTACAGAATCAAATAATCTAGCTATTAAAGGTGCTAGTAACTTCTATTCATCAAAAGGTAAACATATTATAAGTCTTGCAACTGAGCATAAGGCAGTAATCGATGCCGTTAGAGAAATGGAGCGTTTGGGCTATGAAACGACCCTTCTTGAACCAGAGCCTGATGGGTTAATAGACATTAAAAAATTTAAAGATGCAATTAGGCCTGATACAGTTCTTGCTTCAATAATGATGGTCAATAATGAAATTGGCGTAATTCAAGATATCACTGCACTCGGTAATATATGTAGAGAAGAAAAAGTTATTTTTCATGTAGACGCAGCGCAAGCAACCGGTAAAGTCGAAATTGATTTGAACAAACTACCGGTTGACCTTATGAGTTTTTCAGCCCACAAAACTTACGGTCCAAAAGGTGTGGGTGCTTTATATGTGAGACGTAAACCACGTATTAGAATTGAAGCACAAATGCATGGAGGTGGCCATGAAAGAGGTATGCGTTCAGGTACACTTGCAACCCATCAAATTGTTGGAATGGGCGAAGCCTTTCGAATTGCTGGTGAAGAAATGGAAATGGAAAATGCACGTATAAAAAAATTACAATCACGTCTCTTGTCTGGTCTAACTGAAATTGATGAGACATATGTAAATGGTGATTTAGAAAAAAGAGTTCCACATAATTTAAATATTAGTTTCAATTATGTTGAAGGTGAATCTCTCATTATGGCAATTAAAGGTATCGCAGTTTCAAGTGGGTCAGCATGTACTTCCGCTAGCCTTGAACCAAGTTATGTACTAAGAGCGCTAGGTCGATCAGATGAGTTAGCTCATAGCTCAATTCGTTTTTCAATAGGACGTTTCACTAAAGAATCTGATATTGACTATACAATTAAACTATTAAAAGAAAAAATAGGAAAGCTTCGAGATCTATCTCCTCTTTGGGAGATGTTTCAAGACGGTGTAGATTTGGAAAAAGTAGAATGGGCAGAACATTAAAATTTTTAGGAGAAATTTATTATGGCTT
>CAYTWX010000081.1:0-3932 GCA_964442085.1 uncultured Methylobacillus sp.
TACCTCCAAAAATTGGTCCTGATCCATCAGCAAAATTAGTTATGGCTGGCATTTTTATATCTGGCTGTAAAATTGCAATAGCAATCGCAAGGAAAATAATAGTGCCCAACTTAACGAAAGTCGATAAATAGTCTCGTGGGGCTAATAGCATCCATACTGGTAAGACTGCAGCAGCAAAGCCATAAATAATAATAGACCATGCTAAAAACAAACCGCTATGATCAAAATAAACTCTCAATGTTTCAGATTTATCAATCTCGCCCCCAATATAAACTGCAAATAATAAAAGGGTTACGCCAATTGCAGTTGCTTCTAGAACTCGCCCAGGCCTTATAAAGCGCATATAAAATCCAATAAACATTGCGATTGGAATAGTTGCTGCTACTGTTGATGTAGCCCATGGGCTATGTTTCATTGCATTAACAACCACGAGGCCTAAAACAGATATTAATATAATCATAATTACAAAAGTGGCTATCAAAGAGGCTGTTCCTGCAAGACGGCCAAGTTCTTCTTTCGCCATTTGGCCTAAAGTTTTACCATTCCTTCTGACAGAAAAAAATAAAATAGTCATATCCTGAACTGCACCACCCAATACAGCACCAACTAAAATCCATATGGTTCCAGGTAAGTAGCCGAATTGTGCCGCAAGTGTAGGTCCAACTAAAGGCCCTGGGCCTGCGATTGCCGCAAAATGAGTTCCAAATACAATCCATTTGTTGGTTGGAATAAAGTCCCGCCCATTATTATTTTTTACGGCAGGTGTCTCTTTAAATTCATCCAATACTAATACTTTTGCAGCAATCCAGGCACCATAGAACCTGTATGCGACAAGGTAAATACATACAGCGGCTGTAATAAACCACAATGCATTAATGGATTCATCACGACTAAGCGCTATTGTCGAAAAAGCGACTGCACCTAATACAGATAAAAATATCCAGATTAATCTTGTTTTAATTAAATTAAGCATAAATTAAAAATATATTTTCATATTAATTTTCTCAGGGTCTTTTGGAACAAATTGAGCAATATTATCAACTATTCTTTGAGTTGACCATAATACAGATATAGAGTCTAAGATATCATCGTCTAATACCTGATTTTTTTTATATTGATTTCGCACTAATTCAAAAGAAAAATTAGGAAAAAACTTTTGTATTAACTTAATCCTTATCTTTTTCCCAATATCAGTTTTCTTACTTGCTTCAATTAATCTCATATCATTCATTGCCATAAAGCTTAATTCCGGATGAACCTCAAATACTTCCAACTTGCTAATTGAGTTATTTTCTAAGAATTTATGAGCTTCTATAATTTTAGGGAATAAATTCCATGACTGCTTTGAGACACGCTTTCCACATTCTTTAAAATTTATCTCACAAGCATCGATATAGTTTTTAGCTCTTAATGCATTTAAAGTTGGTGGTGAAAATATAGTACATGCTCTTTTTTTAAGCAAACTCCTTGCTTCAATTTCAGCAAGTCTTTTACCTGTTTGAGACAACTGCAATGGGATATCTATCCCAATATAAGATAATTTAATTTGTTTTAAATAATCATCATTTAAATTTTCAATAATATGAAAGCTTAATGAGTTTTTATCATCAACTTTTGCTGTAATCCATCCCGCCCTACAACCATCAATACCGATTACACTAGACATTCTTTGTTATACTTTAACTTTATTGAAAAATACTATTATGTAGTAATTTGATGATTTATGGATATTAAATATTATGTTGAATAAGAAAATTATATTAGGAGTTACTGGTGGTATAGCTGCATACAAAGCTGCCGAGTTAGTTCGACTTTTAAAGAAACAAGGTGCTGATGTCCAGGTCGTTATGACTAAGTCTGCAAAAGAATTCATCAGCCCATTAACGTTACAGGCATTGTCAGGAAAGCCAGTTTTAGAAAATATGTGGGAACCCTCTAGGGGCAATGGCATGGAGCACATTAACCATTCAAGGAAATCTGACCTAATTCTGATAGCTCCTGCTTCAGCTAATTTTATATCAAAACTTGCACAAGGGTTAGCGGATGACTTACTTTCTAATATTTGTTTAGCAAGGAGCTGTCCGATTTTAATAGCACCATCAATGAATAAAAAAATGTGGGAAAATCCTGCAACAAAACGGAATGTTAAAACGATAATTCAAGATGGTGTCAGCCTCTCTGGTCCAGAACCTGGTGAGCAAGCATGTGGCGATGAAGGAATGGGTCGCTTAATTAATGAAAAAATGTTGTTACTTGATATTAATCGATCGCTAAGTCCGCAAACCTTTAAAAATAAAAATATTCTTATCTCCTGTGGGGCTACCTTTGAAAAAATTGATGATGCAAGAGCTATTACAAATTTAAGCTCAGGTAAAATGGGATTTAGTATTGTTGACCAAGCATATGCTTTAGGTGCTAATGTAACTTTAGTTTACGGGCGAACAGAAACACTCCCTCCATCAGGAATAAATTGTATTTATGCGCCTAATCATAAAATGATGAATAAAATAATAAAAGAAAATGCAAAAAATAATGAAATTTTTATCAGTGTAGCTGCAATTTCTGACTATATTCCAAAAACTATTATTGGTAAATTGAAAAAAGAAAGTGATAAGTTAACATTAAAACTTCAAAAGAGTTCTGACATCCTCTCCGAAATATCCTCTGAATTCAAAAATATTTTTTGTGTTGGATTTTCAGCAGAGAGTGAGAATATTATCAAGAATTCACAAAATAAACTGAAAAATAAAAAATTAGATATGGTAATTGCTAATAATATTAATGACTCAATGGGTGAAAATTCTACTGAAATATTCATAATTGATAATAATGAAGTAGTTCATATTCCTAAGAAAGATAAAAGTGAACTAGCATGCGATATTCTTAACCATATATATAAATTAATAAATAAAAAAAAAGGTGTCTATGAGTATATCAATTGACTTTAAAATTCTGAATCCTTTAGTCAAGGATCATATACCTAAATATGCCTCTCCAGGTTCTGCAGGGCTCGACCTTAGGGCTTGTATTGAGCATGTTCAAACACTCAATCCAGGTGAAACTTTTTTAGTGCCTACTGGGATATCTATTTATATACAAGACCCTAACTATGCAGCAGTAATACTGCCCCGTTCTGGTTTAGGACATAAACATGGAATTGTCCTTGGTAACTTAGTTGGCTTAATTGATTCAGATTATCAGGGTGAATTATTAGTATCTTGCTGGAACCGAAGTGATAAATCTTTTTTAATAAATCCTTTAGAGAGAATTGCTCAACTGGTTATTGTTCCAGTAATTCAGGCAAAATTCAATCTTGTAGAGCAATACCCAGAAACTGAGAGGGGTGAGGGTGGATTTGGTAGCACTGGTAAAACCTAAAAAAGACTTGTAAAGACATTGATTTATATGGTCTAATAGCGACTCTTTTAAGAATTTAGTTAAGGAATACCTCATGGCTCGTATATGTGAAGTAACTGGGAAAAAAACTGTAACGGGAAACAATGTTTCTCACGCAAATAATAGAACAAGGCGACGCTTTATTCCGAATCTCCAAAATAGAAAATTTTGGGTTGAAAGTGAAAATCGTTGGGTATCTATGCGGATATCCGGTGCGGCTCTTAGAACAATTGATAAATTAGGAATTGATACCGTAATTCAAAGAATGCGGGCTGAAGGGAAAAAGGTTTAAAAATGAGAGAGAAAATTAGATTAGATTCGTCAGCAGGAACAGGTCATTTCTACACTACAACTAAAAACAAAAGAACAACGCCTGACAAAATTGAGATTAAAAAATTTGATCCAACAATAAGAAAGCATGTTTTATATAAAGAGAATAAAATTAAGTAGTTTATTTTTTTATTTTTTCTGAATTAATAATCTCAACTGTTCTATAAGGATAAGGTATTTCGATACCATGTTTTTGAAATTCTTTC
>CAYTWX010000082.1:0-3886 GCA_964442085.1 uncultured Methylobacillus sp.
ATTTCTAGTAACTTCTGGGGCTCTTGTATATTCTGTTAAGATTTGGTCAAAACGACTTGCATTACCCTTAGCTTCATTTTCAATTGCAGCTTTATAACCATTTGCTTCTGCTATAAGTCTAGATGCAGTACCTCGAGCTTTAGGGATAATATCATTAGCATATGCTTGCCCCTCGTTTTTCTGTCTTTCCAAATCTTGCTTTGCTTTAACAGCATCATCAAAAGCTGCTTGAACTTGCTCTGGTGGTTGCGCATTTTGCATTGTTACACTTGTTATATTAATACCAGACTTGTATCGGTCTAAAATATCTTGCATCAAGGACTTAGTTTTAATTGCAATTTCTTCACGCCCTTCATATAGTACGAAATCCATCTTACTTTTACCCACTACCTCTCGAATTGCAGTTTCTGCAGCCCCTCTGACAGAGTTTTCGACAGATCGATTATTAAACAAGTAATCTTGAACTGATTTAAGGTTATATTGAACAGCAAATTGCAAATCTATAATATTTTCGTCACCTGTTAGCATCAAAGATTCCCTTAACTCTTGGGAAGTTCCACCTGCTCTTGAAGATCTATAACCTACTTCAGTAGTTCTAACTTGTTCTTGATTAACAATCTCAACAGTCTCCACTGGATAAGGGATATGCCATCTAGGTCCAGGTTGGGTTATCTCTGTGTTTTTACCGAATTGAAGAACGAGCCCCCTCGAACCTTGATCAACAATGTAAAATCCAGTAGCCATCCATATTAAAAATACTGCCAAAAGAATCTTCCCAGTTGGGATACCATCGAAATTTGAATTTACTGGCTGTTTTCCATTATTCAAATTTCCATTTCCCCCACTTTTTCCTGATTTGATATTAAATACATTGTCTATCTTTTTTTTGATATCAACAAATAACTCATCAAGGTCTGGTGGGCCATCGTTGTTAGCAGCTAGAATATTTCTTAGTGAGAGTTTTTTTAAAATATTACGCATAGTTTCCATTTCTTTCGTTAATTAATGTTTGATTTATTTCGACCATTGCTTTCTTTAAAAATTCAATTCCATTGCCAGTTTTTGCTGAAAGCTGAATATGATTTATTTTACCATAGTCATCTCTATCAAAGCTTGTTTTTAAATTAATTTTATCAATTTGATTAAGGACTAAAATTTGAGGTAGTTCATGTGCATTTATTTCTTCCAATATCTTTCCTACTTCCTTAATTTGCTCAGCTTTATTTTCGTTACTTACATCAACAACATGTATTAATAAGTCTGAGTCAGTTACTTCCTCTAAGGTTGACTTAAAGGCCTCAATTAGCGTTGTAGGCAAGTTCTTTATAAAACCCACTGTGTCTGAAATAACAACACTATGCCCAGGTTCTATAAATAACTTTCTAGAGGTAGTGTCTAAAGTTGCAAATAACTTATTTTCTGAAAGTATTGATTCGTGTGTTAAATAATTAAATAGCGTAGATTTTCCAGCATTTGTATACCCTACAATTGAAATACTTAGAGCCTGTGATCTTTTTCGAGCACGGCGTTGCATAGATCTTTGTTGGGCTAATTTTTTTAGCTTTTCTTTTAACTGTTTGATTCGAAGTCCTAACATCCTTCTATCAAGCTCGATTTGTTTTTCTCCTGGTCCGCCCCTTACCCCTATACCTCCTTTTTGCCTTTCCAGGTGACTCCAGCCTTTAACAAGCCTAGTAGATAAATGAGCAAGATGTGCTAATTCCACTTGAAGCTTTCCCTCATAGGTTTTAGCTCTTAGTGAAAAAATAAAAAGTATCAAAGCAGTTCTATCATAAACCCGCATTCCAGATATTTTTTCAATATTTCTTTCTTGTGATGGTGATAATTCGTGATTGAATATGAGTGTATTAGCCTTCAATGTTTCTTTCATCAGCACTATTTCTTCCATCTTTCCAGAACCAATAAAGTATTTTGTATGAGGATTAGATCTCTTACTTGCTACCAGTTCAGATACATTGAAGCCTGCACTAACTGTCAGTTGTTTTATTTCGTTGATATCCTCTTTGATATCAAAGCCACCAAAATCTAAACTAACTACAATAGCGTTATCACCAAGTTGAGGTCTATCAAACATCAATCAGAGTCTGGTAGTTCAAATATTATCTCTTGCGAGGGGACTACTGTTGATACTGAATGCTTATATATTAACTGAGGGGTAGTACCACTAAGAACTATTACATATTGATCAAATGATTTAATTTGTCCTTGCAACTTTATACCGTTCAATAGATAAATAGATACAGATATATTATCTTTAATAATTTGGGTTAAAAATGAATCTTGTAGGTTTGTATTTTTCGACATAATTTTCAATTATAAATTATCACTTATTCTTTTTTTAATATTTTCAATTCCTAAAATAAAAATTATACTCCCAATGCTGGGAGTATTATCAGTTCCAGCGATAATTGTTCTTAAAGGCATCGCAATTTCAGGAAATTTTATTTCTTGTTTTTTAACAAACTCTCTTAAAAAATTATTTACGTCTTCATCGGTCCATCTTAAATCCTTTAATCCATCAATGAAAATTTTAACTAGGGTCTTCGATTTTTCATCTAAATACTTATTCTTTAGATGTTCTGGAGGACTAACCTCTTTAAAGAAGAATAAAATATCTTCTGAAAATATAGTCAGATTTTTCTCTCTATCTTGATAAAGCTTTATGGCTTTAATTAATACCTGATCATTAATCACTATAACTTTATTGTCGGTCAATTTAGGTTTTATCAGATCAGCTAATCTTTCAGAAGTTTCATTTTTGATGTAATGGTTATTAATCCAATCTAATTTTTCTTGATCAAATTGTGCCGCTGAAGAAGTTACGTGGTCAAAATCAAACCATTCGGATAACTGATCTGCAGAAAAAATTTCATCATCCCCGTGACTCCAACCCAGCCTAGCTAAATAATTTATAACGGCTTCAGGAAGATAACCATCATCCCTGTACTTCATTACACTAGCAGCCCCATGTCTTTTAGATAGCTTTTGTCCGTCATCAGCCAATATCATCGATAAATGTGCGTACTCTGGTATAGGAGCATTTAACGCTTTTAATAAATTTATTTGTCGTGGTGTGTTGTTTAAATGGTCATCACCTCTAATAACATGGGTTACTTTCATATCCCAGTCATCGGCAACAACGCAAAAGTTATAGGTTGGGGTTCCATCAGACCTTGCGATAATCAAATCATCCAATTCTGCATTCTTTACTACAACCTCCCCTTTCACCATATCTTTCCATTTTATTTCACCATCTTTAGGCGTTTTGAAACGTATAACTGGTTGAATATTTTCTGGGGTGCTAGGTAATTTTTTATTTTCTTCAGGCCTCCAACGGCCATCATATTTTGGCTTTTTCCCTTCTTTTAATTGAATTTCTCTCAATTGATCTAATTCTTTTTTACTTGTATAACAGTAATATGCATCACCTTGCTTGATTAAAAATTTTATTAACTCCTTATACCTTTCCATGCGTTGAGTCTGAAAAATAATATCGCCATCGTGATTCAGCTTAAGCCATTTCATTCCAGCCTTAATGGTTTCAACTGCTTCTGGTGTTGATCGTTCAATATCAGTATCTTCTATTCGTAAAATAAATTTACCATTATTTTTTTTAGCATATGCCCAGGAAAATAATGCAGTTCTAATCCCCCCAATATGAAGGTATCCAGTTGGGCTTGGGGCAAATCGCGTAACTATCTTCATAATCTACTCACTTTTTAATTGGGCCTGCAAATAAATCATAGTCTTCTGCACGATTTATCTTAACATCCAGCATGTCCCCAGGCTGTAAGCCCTCTGGAGTTTCTAAAAATATATGGCCATCGATATCAGGAGCATTTGCATAAGACCTTGCAATTGCATG
>CAYTWX010000083.1:0-3870 GCA_964442085.1 uncultured Methylobacillus sp.
CATATATATATCTCGTCTACACTAGGGCAAAAATTTCTGATGGCATCATTAATTGTAACCACTGTTAATTCCAATATAGTTCTTTGAACATCTTTAGCAGGGTGGGACATAATATCGAATTTATTAAGCCAATCTATATTAAATAGTTCTCTCCCAGTGCTTTTTGGGGGCTGTTTTTTAAAGAATAAATCTTTTTTAAAATTGTTTAATAAATCATCAACTAACTTTCCTGATTTTGCCCATCCTCCATGATTATCAAAGTTTTTATTTTGTTGGATTTTGATCCATTGATCTAATAGTATATTTCCAGGCCCGCAATCAAATCCAATAATTTTTTTGTTTCCTGGCAGGTAGGTAATATTGCTTATCCCACCAATATTTATGATGACTCTATTTTTATTTTTTTTAAAAAAGAATTCATTATGAAAAGCTGGTACAAGAGGAGCACCTTGGCCGCCAGCAACAATATCTCTATTTCTAAAATCAGAAACAACAGTAATATTAGTTAATTCAGCTAAAAGATTCGCATTGCCTAGTTGAACAGAATAACCACTTTTAGGGTAATGTCTGATTGTCTGGCCATGGTACCCAATACATTTAACATCTTCAGCCTTAAGTTTATGTTTTCTGAGAATTTTTTTAATACCATTTGCTGTAATTTTTGCATGCGAAATAGACATCTGAATAGAATGTTCAAGATCAGAGTTTTGACCAGAGTGAAGTGAAAGAAAATCTCTTTTTATATTTTCATTGTATGGCATGTGAATAAATTCGATTATTTTTATACTTTGATTATTTTGATCAATTAAAACAATATCGATACCATCTAAACTTGTTCCAGACATGACCCCTAATAATAGTGAAGAATTATTCATATTTTTAATTGTGGACTTTTTATTTTTTTATACAAGTACTTGAAATAATAAAACTCTATTTTTTTTAAGTCTATAATTACGATAGAATTAAGCTAAATCAAATGTTGAGATCAAAAAAAGTGGATATAAAAAAACAGTTAGAAATAATAAAAAGAGGCTCTGATGAAATTTTAATTGAATCAGAATTGCTTGAAAAATTAAAGAACGGAGAGCCTCTTAAAATTAAAGCAGGTTTCGATCCTACCGCACCAGATCTTCATTTAGGACATGCTGTCTTACTAAATAAATTAAGGCAATTTCAAGATTTAGGACATGAAGTTTATTTTTTAATTGGTGATTTTACTGGAATGATAGGAGATCCAACTGGCAAAAATGCAACAAGGCCACCATTATCTGAAGAAGATGTGAAAAAAAATGCTGAAACATATTCAGAGCAAGTCTTTAAGATTTTAGACAAAACAAAAACAAAAATTGTTTTTAATTCAGAATGGCTCAATGAATTAGGAGCTTCAGGTATTGTTAAACTTGCATCAACTCATACTGTTGCAAGAATGCTAGAAAGAGATGATTTTTCAAAAAGATACAAGGCCAATCAACCAATTTCAATTCATGAGTTTTTATACCCATTACTCCAAGGTTATGATTCAGTCGCATTAAAATCAGATGTAGAGATTGGAGGGACTGACCAGAGATTTAATCTATTAATGGGAAGAGAATTACAAAAGCATTTTAATCAGAAACCCCAATGTATATTGACTATGCCTCTTTTAGAGGGATTAGATGGTGTTCAAAAGATGTCCAAATCATCAAAAAATTATATTGGCATCAATGAGCCACCTGAAACAGTGTTTGCGAAACTTCTATCTTTATCAGATGAATTGATGTGGCGATATATCGATTTATTATCCTTATGCACACCAGACCAAATTAAATCTTGGAAAGCGAGAGTGGGTACTGGAGAAAATCCAAAAAATATTAAGGTGGAATTTGCAAAAGAGATTGTAAGCCGACTTTATGATGAAAATGCCTCAAATGATGCTGAAAAAAACTTTAATTTAAGAGCTAGAGGAGCTGTTCCTGATGGTATAGAAGAGCATTCATTATCAATTATTGATTCTGACGGGGTAAATGTCCCTCAATTACTAAAAAAAATAGATTTTGTAACAAGCACCTCAGAAGCTATTAGATTAATAAAGGGAGGAGGCATAAAGATTAACGGAGAAAAAATAATAGATCCGAAATTTATACCTGCAAAGGGCGAAAGCTTCACAATTCAAGTTGGTAAAAGGAAATTTGCAAAAATTAACACATAGAGGACCTAACTTTATTCTTTCAATTTATTGAATTTATTGATATAATTCGCTATTACAAATGGGCCTATGGCCCTTTTTTGTTTTTAGGACCTTTATAATTTACAAGGAATTAGAAATTGGCTATTGATCTTGAAACTTTAATTGAAAAGAATGTTTTTAAATTAGGGTATGAATTAGTCGATTTTGAGATAATTAATAGAGGTGAGTTATTAAGAATATTTATAGATAAGCCGGGGTCAATAACGATTCATGATTGTGTTGATGTAACTAATCAGCTTAAGCATATTTTAACGGTGGAAGAAGATATAACCTTTGATAGATTAGAAGTATCATCGCCTGGAACAAATAGAGTAGTTAAAAAGCTCAAAGATTTCGAGAGATTCAAAGGCGAGAAAATTAAGATAAAGACACGTGCCCCAATTGAAGAAAGAAAAAATTTTACTGGAATTTTGCAAGGTACAAAAAAAGATTTAATACTTTTAGATTTTGATAATAATTTAATAGAAATTAAATTAGATAACATCGAAAAAGCTCGATTAGATCCAGATTTTTAGTTAAACGTATGACCGGAGAATATATAAATGAGTCGTGAAATATTATTATTAGTAGATGCTCTTGCACATGAAAAAAATGTAGCTAGAGAAGTAATTTTTACAGCATTGGAGTTAGCCTTAGCTTCTGCAACGAAAAAAAAGCATGATTCTGGGGTTGATATTCGAGTTGAGATTGATCATGAAACTGGTGAATACGAGACATTTAAATGTTGGACAATATTGCCTGACGAGGAGATTGAGAACCCGGAAGCTGAAATTTCTGTAGAAAATGAAAAAGCAGAAGGAAAAGCTAATAATGAGGTTATTAAAGAATTAATCCCTTCTGAGGAGTTCGGTAGAATTGGTGCCCAGGCAGCTAAACAAGTAATCTTACAAAAAGTTAGGGAAGCTGAGCGCGAGCAAATCCTTAAAGATTTTTTAGCACAAGACGAAAAGCTAATATCCGGACAAATTAGAAGAATGGAGAGAGGAAACGGTATTATTGAAATTGGCAGATTAGATGCAATATTGCCTCGTGATCAAATGATACCAAAAGAAAATCTTAGAATTAATGATCGTGTAAGAGCGATATTAACTAAAGTTGACGAAACTGCTAGAGGCCCTCAACTAATTTTATCAAGAGTTGCTCCAGAATTTCTAATACGTTTATTTGAACTAGAAGTCCCTGAAATAGAGGAGGGCTTGCTTGAGATTATGGCTGCATCAAGAGATCCAGGCTTGAGATCAAAAATTGCGGTTAAAGCAAATGACCAAAGGCTTGATCCAGTTGGGACATGTGTTGGGATGAGAGGCTCTAGGGTCCAAGCTGTAACGAGTGAATTAGCAGGAGAAAGAGTCGATATTGTATTATGGTCTATTGAGCCAGCACAATTTGTTATCAACGCAATGGCTCCAGCTGAAGTATCAAGTATTGTGGTTGATGAAGACAAACACAGCATGGATTTGGTAGTAGCAGAAGACCAATTAGCACAGGCAATTGGACGGAATGGACAAAATATTCGACTTGCTTCTGAATTAACAGGGTGGGAGTTAAATATACTAACGGAAGAGCAGTCCGATCAGAAAACGAAAGAAGAATATACGTCTGCAAGTCAATTATTTATCGAAAAACTTGATGTTGATGAAGAT